>CAUJGI010000808.1 GCA_963169155.1 Chloroflexota bacterium | reverse complement strand
CTAGCAGCACGATATTTTTCCAGCCGTGTTTTGCCAGGTGATACACCAGGCTGTTGCCCACAATCCCAGCCCCGATGACGACGATTTTTGCTTTTTTGGGTAAATCACTCATGTTCAAAACTCCTTCATGAAAACGGTAATTGGTAATTGGTAATTGAGGAATTGGGTCAATTACCTAATTACCAATTACCAAATTACCACGCTTAATATTCTGGTTTTATCTCTTTTTTGCGTTGGGCCACAAACGCTTGCAGCGCTTCGTCGGTGGCGGGGTCGAGGGTAGGGGCTTCGTCTTGGCGGAGGAGGGTTTTGTAACGGCCGTTGGCCCGCTGCGTCGCCGTTAATCCCCCTTCATCCCGCCACTGCTCAAACGAGTTGTAATCAAACAGGGTGGAGCGGTGGAAGGCGTGGCGGAAGTTTTGCATCGTGTGCGGCGTGCCCAGGTGATGGCCGTCGGTGGGCACGGTGCGCAGCGATTCCAGCGCCAGGCCGTTGTCTGACAGATCCAGCCCCTGCAAATATTTGTGGAACATGCCCAGCAGCTCGATGTCCAGCACAAATTTCTCATAGCCAGCAGCCAGGCCGCCTTCCAGCCAGCCCGCCGCGTGCAGCACAAAATTGACCCGGGCCATCACCGTGGGCAGCATCACCATCATCGACTCGTAAGCGGCCTGGGCATCGGCGATTTTGCTGCTGGCAAACATGCCGCCGCTGCGGAAGGGCAGGCCATGCTTGCGCGCCAGCTGGGCCGCCACGTACAGGGCAATCTGGCTCTCCGGCGAGCCAAACACGGGCGCGCCGCTTTGCAGGTCGATGTTGGTCTGGAACGCGCCGTACACCACCGGCGTACCCGGATTCACCATTTGGGTAAACACAATGCCCGCCAGCGCTTCAGCGTTGAGCTGCACCAGGGTCCCGGCCACGCCCACCGGAGCCATTGCCCCAGAAAACAAAAACGGGGTGATGATGAGCGCCTGGTTAGCCTTCGCATATACCTTGAGCGCGCCCAGCATCCGGTCGTCCAGGCGGCGTGGGCTGCTGATGTTGATGAGCGAAAGCAGGGCGGGCTGCTGGCGGATCTCCGCTGCGCCAAACAAAATTTCGGCCATTTTCACGCTGTCGGCAGCGTTAATGGCCGACATAACCGAGCCCATAAACGGCTTATCGCTGTATTTGATGTGGCTGTACACCATGTCCAGGTGGCGCGTGTGGGTTGGCTCGTCGGTCGGCTCCACGATGGTGCCGCCGGAGTGGTGCAGGTAGGGGCACTGGTAAGTGAGCTTGACGAAGTTGCGAAAATCTTCGAGCGTGGCCTCACGACGACCGCGATCCAGATCGACGACAAAAGGTGGGCCATAAACCGGGGCAAAACAGACGTGGTTACCGCCAATCACCACGTTGTTTTCCGAGTTGCGCGCCAGCTGGGTGAACTGGCTGGGGGCTTTGGCAATGTATTCGGCAATCATTTCCCGGTCGAAATGGGCGGTGTCACCCGCCAGCCGGACGCCGTGCTGCTGAAGAATGGCCCGCGCTTCGGCGTCGTAAAAGTCGATGCCCACGTCGGAGAGGAGTTCCAGGGAGGCGTTGTGGATTTTGTTCAGCGCTTCTTCGTTGACCAGCTCGTAGACGGGCAGGTTGTTGACGGGTTGGGCGATTTTGGCAACGGCCGTTGCCTCAGGATCAGCCTGGTGGCGGTCGCGGCGACTCACGCGGCGCTGTCGTTTGGCATCGCTCATAGACGGTTACCTCCTGAGAGGGGGTGTGTTTAGGGCAAATCAGGCCGTTTGCAGCTGGGCCGATTTGCCAAGAATAATATTTTCGATGTACTGCTGGTAGGCTACGACGTGCCTGCGCATTAAATCGGCGGCTTCTGCCGCCGCGCCGTTTTGCAAAGCCACCATGATGGCCTGGTGTTCTACAATGTGTTTGTACTCAATAATTGAATCTTTTTTGTCGCCTAGTTTGGCCAGGGCCACGTGCCACAGGCGCAGGCTGAGGGGGAAGAGGGCGGCCAACGTTTGCTGTAAAAACGGGTTGTCGCTGGCCTGGTAGATGATGCGGTGGCAGCCTTCGTCGATGGCGATGAGCTGTTCTGGGGAGAGGCTGGTGAGGCCGCTGGCCTCGTCGAGAACCTGGGCCATTTCTTGCCAGTGAACGGCCGTACCGCGCTGCGCCGCCAGTTCCGCAGCCAGGCATTCTAGATTAACCCGCACTTCGTACAGCTGCTGTAAATCGGTGAGGTTGATGGGGGTGACAAAGATGCCGCGCCGGGGAATGATGGTGATGAGCCGCTCTAGCTCCAGCCGCTTCAGCGCCTCGCGAATTGGCGTGCGGCCCAGGCCGAGTTCTAGCTGGAGCTGCGCCTCATCCACCACGGCGTTGGGCGCTAAAACCAGCGTCACAATGCGCTGGCGCAGCTGTTCGTAGGCCTGTTCGCTGAGTGACCGTTGCGCAGAACCGGGCATACTCATTTTGGATACCTCTGCCTTTGTTTGGGCGTTAAGTAAACCGCACAAAGTTTTTGATAGAAAAAATAGTTTATTTGGTGCGGTTTACTCAATGGCCAGTTGATATATCAGTGATATATCAACTCGCGGCAATGGTAACACACGTTTCAGCACGTGCCAACGTTTGGCCTGCCGCAGAGCAAATGGTCGCCCCACCCGCCAGGCCATAACTGACCCGGCTACGAGGTGAAAGACAATGCCCTATGGCGTTAATTTATGGGGCGGGGCTGTAATCCTGGGCGCGGGTGGTGAGCTGTTGGGCCACACGCTGGCGGTCCTTGGTAATGTGCTTTTGCAAAACCAGGTAACAGAGTAGGGCAGGCAGGACAAAAATCTGGAAGAGAGAGAGGCCCACGGCGTAGTTCTCCGGTTCGGGCAGGCGACCGGTGAGGCGGGCAAAGAGCC
>CAUJGI010000807.1 GCA_963169155.1 Chloroflexota bacterium | reverse complement strand
CCGGCTGGCCCGCCAGCAGCGGCAGGAAGAGGCTGGTCACCGTCAGGTCAAAACCAATCGAGGAGTGCACCGGCGCGCCACCGGGCTGCACGGGATACGTTTCCAGCGCCCAGTCCAGGTAATTGGCCAGGCCGCCGTGGGTAATCATCGCCCCTTTGGGCTGGCCGGTGGAGCCGGAGGTGTAAATGAGGTAAGCCAGGTTGTCTGGCTGCAGCGGCGTCTGCACATTTTTACTGGAGAGCAGCGACAAAATGTAGTCCGACTGGTCGAGAAAGAGGGCGGTGGATTGGCTTCCAGCGGGCAGGGGGGCGGCCAGGGAGGAGTGGGTGAGGCAAACGGCCGTACCCGCATCTGCCAGCAGCCATTGGATTCGTTCGGTCGGGTAGCTGGGGTCGATGGGCAGGTAGGCGGCACCCGCCTTCAACACGCCCAGCAGCGCCACCACCAGCTCTACCGAGCGTTCCAGGCACACCGCCACAATGGACTCTGGTCCAACACCCTGTGTTTGCAGCAGACGGGCCAGTTGATTGGCACGGCCGTTTAGTTCGGCAAACGTTAGCTGATGAACACCGTCAGCCACGGCCAGCGCCTCTGGCGTCTGCCCGGCCTGGATAGCTAACCGATATGGTAATAAAACAGTACTTGTTTTGAGTACACTCATGCTTAACTAATACAACTTGTTTGTGTAATTGGCAGAAAGTTAGTAAAAGAGATTGGCGTCAAATCTGCCAACTACCTAAGTAAACCGCACGAAACGTACACTCATTCTTTCAATAAATTTGGGCTGTCTACTTTTGTACTTGGTAGAGAGTTTTTCAGAAAAGATTAACGTCAAATCTGCCAATCACTTGAGTAAACCGCACGAAATATCTGCTTTTTCTTTCAAAGACTTTGTGCGGTTTACCAAACGCCAGGAACAAAAGCTCAATAAAGCAGATTGGTTCAGCTCAAGGATCACGCATCTTTTTGGCGCAAGCTCAAGGGTCTCATGTCTGTCCATACCTCGTTGATATACGCCAGACAAGCCTCCTTCGACCCTTTCTGACCCACGGCCTGCCAACCGGTCGGGATATCCCGATCCGCTGGCCAGATAGAATATTGTTCTTCATGATTGACGACGACTGAATACAACTGCTCCGTTTGATTTTCCATGTAGTTACTTCCGTTAGGCATTTTCGGATTTATAAATAAGCCTTCAATCCGAAAATGCCTCAAGCGAATTCCAAAAGCATCAAATTTACACTCGAATAATTCTCGGAATTCGCCTTACACTGGCGGCACGGCCGAAACGGCCGTCCTTTCAGATACTGAACGAGTAAACCATCAATTTTCCAGGGTAGCCTTGTCGATGCTCAGCTTAAGCAAATGGGCCAGCTCGGCCACGTACGGCTCTTTTACCAGGTTATGGGTACCCTGGACCACATGCACTGCCAACCCGCCCTGGGCCAATGGCAGCCAGCCAACGTCTGGCCGGGTGGGGTTGTGGACCTCTGTCTCGCTGGAGCGGAACAAGGTGATCTGGCCGGGAAACGGCCGTGGATCGTAGTTGTTCAGCAGGTCATTGTGTGACTGCCACAGATAAGGCGAGATGAGCGACTGCGGCAGCGTCTCGCCAGAGCGCAGAATGGCGCGACAGCGGCGGTACAGTTGGCGCTTGCGGTACTCCATCTGAACAAAACGGTAGCTGAAGTAAGCCAGCCGCTTCACGCTGCGCAGCCGATTAACCAGGCCGCGGCCAAACTCCGGCTGTTCCACGAGCGCTCCATTTGGTTCCTCAGCTGCGCCCTCCGACATGCTAAAAATATTCTTACGGCGGCGAGCAAATTCCGGATTGTGGGTATCGAGCAGGGCCACCAGGGCCACTTCTTGCCCGGCAGCGTGCAGCTGCTGGGCCATCTCAAAGGCCGCTTCGCCGCCCAGAGAAAAACCACCCAGCAGATATGGGCCTTCAGGCTGGACGGTGCGAATTTGCTGCACGTACGCCGCCCCCATCTCCGGCAAGGAAGCGAAGGGTGTCTGTTTGCCATCAACGCCACGCGCCTGGAGGCCGTAAAACGGCTGGTCGGGGCCGAGGTAGCGGGTGAGATCGTAGAAGTTGAGCACGTTGCCAAAACCACCGTGCACACAGAAAAACGGCCGTTTCTTACCCTTAGGCTGAATGGCCACCAGCGGCGTCCATTCCCCGGACGAGCGGCGGGCAGTGCGCGGTTTGGGCGCTTCGGCCGTGGGGGTCATTTCGGCGGGCACATCGTATTCATTTTGCAGCAGTTCGGCACACTGGGCGATTGTCGGCGCTTCGAACAGGGTGGCCAGGGAGAGATCGACGGCCAGCGCTTTTTTGATTCGGGCAAAGAGGCGCACAGCAATCAGCGAATGGCCGCCCAGCTCAAAAAAATCATCATGGATGCCGATGTTGGTAATGCCCAACAGCTCTTCCCAATATTTGACCAGTCGTTTTTACAAATAGTTGCGCGGGGCCTGATAACTGCTTTGCAGATCGGGACGATCCAGCTTGAGGTGATCGCCGTCGCCGCCGCCGTCCATGTCGCTGTCGGCCTGGCGCACCAGCCCCTGCAGGTCCAACGAGCTGACGATAAGCTGCGGCGGTACCCGGCTGCTGAGAATGCGCTGCATAGCAACCACGCCTTCGGCCGGCGTAATGCCTTCGGTGAGAGCCAGCTGAAGGCGAGATGGTTCCTGGTCGGCGGCGACGGCCGTTTCCCCACCACCGCGCTGCTTCGGCCCATTCACCATCGACTCGTAGCTGACACGCTTGAGCATAAATTCGTCGATTTCGACCAGGGAACGGCCGTTTTCATCCATGATCGTCACGTCAAACGCGGGCACTTCCTGGTGATTACGGCCGTCTTTGGCGTGGCGCACGTGGCTGTAGATGCGGCGCGGCAGCGGGCCATTTACCTGCACCTTTTTGTACGACAGCGGCACGTAAAAATCGCTGCTCGTCTCGTACCCTTCCACCAGCGGCAGTCCGGCGCTGGTCGCCAGGTCCATCAGCGCAGGATGCAGGGTGAAGCTGGTCAGGTCGTCGCTGAACTGCTCCGGCAGCTCCAGCATGGCCAGCACCTCGTTTTCACCGTAGCACACCTGGCGCAGATTTTTCCAGCGCGGGCCAAAGTTGAGGAATGTTTCTTGCTTGGTGTCCTGCTCCATCGGCGCAAAGCGCACCTCGCGCAGCGAGCAGCGGGCGGCAATTTCCTGGAGATTTTGGGTAGTGGATTGGGGGGAACGGCCGTTGCTCACCTTACCCCGCACATGCTCCTGCCAGGTTAAATCCTGGTTGCGGCTGGTGACCGAAAAGCCGTAGCCGCTGCCATTCTTTTCCAGGGAGACGCGCACTTCGCGTGATTCGGCGTCAGCCACGGCCAGCGGCGCCAGGAAAAACAGGTCATGAATCTCCACCTGGCCGTTAGACGCACCTTTTTCAATGGCCGCCTTGGCAATTTCCAGGTAGCCCGTGCCAGGAATCAGCGCTTCACCGTCCTTGATGCGGTGCTGGTCGAGAATCCAGTGCGTGTCGGAGCGGTAATTGGTGGCGTAAACAATCTCCTCGTCAGTTTCGACGATGATTTTGTCCA
>CAUJGI010000806.1 GCA_963169155.1 Chloroflexota bacterium | reverse complement strand
ATGTCGCCTACGGTCATCATGTCTTCGTCGGTCATTTCTTCATCCATGGACTCATTGTCCATTTCTTCATCCATCGACTCGTTGTCCATTTCCTCGTCCATGGCTTCATTGTCCATTGGTTCATCTGTGGGTTCGTTTTCTATGGCTTCTGTGGTGGGTGTGGCAGCCGCGGGTTCCGGTGTGGGGTCGGCGCCGCCGCAGGCTGCCAGCAGCAATGCCAACAGCAAAGCCAAGATTGTCAGGGGGCGTTTTGAGTTTTTCATGTTTCCTCCGTTTGTTGTTTCAGTTGGTTTTTAAAAATCGCAAGTGGCCAACTTACCAAAAGCCGCAATGGGCCTTCACGGAGGATTACGCAGCAGGGGGCAGGCTGCATTGGTTGGGGGGTGGGGATACGGCCGTTGCCACCCCCTCACCCCCAGCCGAAAAGCGCCTGCTACCAGAGGTCGCAGGCGCAAAAATCGGCCAACCTTAGAAGGAGATGAATGGGCCGCTTACTTAGCGAATGGTGCCCGGAAACAGGCGCACCCAAAGCCAGGCGAGCGTCATGGTGGGAATAGCCTGGGTGAAGGGAATGAGCGTCTCCACCACGGAGACGCCGCGCAGCGCCTTGAGGCCCAGCCGGTCCAGGATGATCCAGGAGAAAGGCGCGGCCAGGAAGTCCAGGGCAAAGTCCAGCAAATCGATCATGATCACCACGAGGAAGGGGGTGAGCTGGAGCGTTTCGCCAAAGGTGGCATCGGGGGGGATGTGGATGCGCTTTACCTGCCGCCAGACGATCACAAGCAGCAGCAAAGCCAGCAGCAAAGCAATACCCATCAGGGTAAGCAAGGTCAGACCAAACGTACGGAGAAATTCAGCTGGTTCCATAGTTATTCAATTTCCCAGGAAACTGCAAGTAGAAGTTTCCGGGGAATTAGCCTAAAAAATCACCTGCCACAAAAAGATGATCAGGATAAAAATGCCGCCGATGAACTGGATGACGGTGGCGATGCCCCAGCCGGCCAGGCCGCCGATTCCGGCTTTTTTGGCGACTTCCCAATCGCCGTGCTGCCAATATTCGCCCAGCAGCACCCCGGCGATGTACCCGACAATGGTGCCCACGATGGGGAAGATAAACGAGCCAACAACGGCACCGGCCGTGCCCACGAGCAAAGATTTGATGGATGCGCCCCCTTTTTTAGCGCCAAACAGGGTCAGCCAGATGTCGGAGGTGCCGGTGACCAGGGCAATGAGGCTTATTATGATGAAGGAGGCAGTGGAAACGGCCGTAAACCCATCCGCCCACGCATAAATGAACACCGTCAGCCACATCAGCAGCACGCCAGGGATGATCGGAATGAGCGTGCCCAGCAGGCCAAACAGCAAAATCACAATCACAACACCCACGGAAAGGGCTTCAAATAATCCAGTCACAAAACCTCCAGCGGACCAAAAATAAATTCGCTCGCTCTACGCAGGGAATGAGGAATCGTCGCAAATTAGAGGGAGCGGAAGGCCAGGATGAAGCGTTCAAACACGCCTGAGAGGAACGGCCGCAGCTGCATAAACCCGTACAGCGGCGTGTTGACAAATTCACTGGGAGCCATGCGGTTGACTTTTTGCCAGGTAAATTTGTTGGGCATTTCTTCAAACCAGGTAGCAAAGTGGGGGAACCAGTTGGTAATCACGTACAGGCAGCGCGCCGCCGGAATCGCCTGGCGCAGCGCCCGGGTGCTGACCCGGCTGCCCAACCGGTGCGACAGCGCCAGCAGGTAGCTGTCGATAATCGTTTCTTCGTTCACGGGCCACAACGGCCGTGTTTTGAAGCCACTTCCCAGCTCCCGACTCTCCAGCAGGCCAAACTGCTCGATGAAGCTGACCAGATCGCAAATGCCGGGGCCGACAGCGGCCGTTTGCCAGCCGGTGAGCCGATGGTCGGCAAAGACGGTGACGCGCCAGTGATGGTTGTTGGGGTCGCCATGCAGCAGCGTGGGCGGCAGCTGGCGCAAGGGTTCCAGCAAGGGTACGGGATCGTCCAAAAGGTCGGCAACGGCCGTCAGGTGCGATTCGCCCAAAATGCCCGGCCAGCCACCCAGATCACGCATTACCACCAGCCCGTTGGCCGCCTGCAAAAAGAGCGGCGCCAGCTGGCCCGCCTGCGCCAAGGCGTGCTCGGACAAAATCGCCGCTGGCCCTTCTTCAAAATAAACCGCCTGCTGGGACACCAGGGTGGACCACGGGTACGGAGTGCGGTCCAGCCGCTGGGGCAGCCCGGCGCTGGTTAACTCATCGGTTTGATCGATAAACGTAGCATGCAGATGGGCCAGCTTTTCCAAAATGGCGTTAACGTCGGCCACCGCCCAGCGGCCCGGATCGATGTCGTCGGGCACATCATCCAGCACAGCCCAAGCGCTGCCGTTGGCTTCGGCCTGATGCAAAAAGATACAGCCCGGCGTCAGGTGAGGCAAACGCAGGGCAAAATCGCGATAAAAGGCCGCTTCGACTGCTTCAATGTGCCGTCCAATCAGGCTGATGGGATCAGAATGCCCGGCCAGCTCCAAAATATAACGCGTCATGCGGCGGCTGTTTTTGGTGCGTGGCGGAATGGGTTGGGTAGAAACGGCCGTTACCACCAAACCTTCCAGCTCCATGTAGTCACGCAGCAGCGCCGTCCAGGCATCGGGATCGCGTCTTTGTAGTTGAGTAGCGAGCAGTTTGGATTGTCTCATCGTGGACACATTGTAAGAGCTTAACCCTGGCCTGACAAGCCACGACGCGCCAATGAGACCTATTCATTTAACCTGTTCACCAATGTCTTAACCACATTTCAAGACCGCCGCATTATCACCTTTGTGGCTGGTTTGTCTGATGGGTATCGGATTTATGCAACTGTAATGGCGGGCAGGCGTGGTAACCTTAGGGTACATCAAGTTTGTATTGTGAAGGAATATCTGACACGAGGAGGTGCAGGATGATTGCTATTCAACTCTCAACAATTGTCATTATCGGGCTGATTGCGCTGATCATCGGGATTGTTGTCGGTGTGTCACTGAGCCGGCCAGTGTCGCGGTATTAAAAGAAGGCTAGGCCGGTAAGGAGAAACGGCCGTAGCCAGCCCTGACACGCATCACAAACACCCAGGTGCTTGCCGGGTCTTAATCAATTTTGTATGTTTCCCCGCAGATGATTCAGGTAAAATTGCCGGAATCGTCTGCGGGTTTTCTTTTTTTGCCCGTGCCATGTTTAATCGATTCAACCAACACGCTCATTAGGAAAATTTATCGAACCAGCCGCGCGGGGCAATCAGTTACCCCGGTATATTGTTTAGGCAAAGGGGAAATGCCATGAAAAAAGCCATCTTAATTGTGAGCCTGTTTCTAATTCTCACCAGCACCGTTTATTTTACGGGCCGCCAGCTAAAAGCTGCGTCGCCCGCCCCCCAGGCCGCCACGCCGATTGATTCCATCTACCCTGGATTGGGCGTTATTACCAGCCGGACAGCGAGAGACGGCCGTATCGCCACCTCCAATCAGGCCATTTTGGGACCAGGCAGCTGCATTCACATGGGCGATCCTTACTCTCCGCTGGACAGCATATTCGCCCCTGGCCCTTACACCTTCACCTACCGCATCTACATTCCCCCAACTTATGCGTATGATGTTGTCCGGGTTGAACTCTTTGACCCGGACTCAATGAACGTTGCCACCAACACCCTCACGATTAACCGCTCAAACACCGCCATCAATAATGGCTTGGGTGCCGTTGCCTCTAAAACCTGCGGGACAAATGGAGGCAGTTCAAGCCAAATTCAGCCCTGCTTACTGCGCACCGATGAACTCGACCTGGTCAATGGTGCGCCTAATCTTGATCTAGACCAGATCAATCCTTACTGGTTCGTACGCATCGACGAAAATCGAATCCGAACTTCGCCCACTGCGTGTGGTAGTCCGGCCAGTTACACGACCAGTGCCAATACTCAGACTCGGTATAGCCTTTCTTACTTTGCCCAAAATCCAGATGAGACCATTGCGAAAATCCCGCTGGTAGACTATTTTGGCCAGACAGGGGATGGGATACGCGACAACGGGAATCATCTAACCGACATGCGCTGGGTTTCTCCGGGAGCGGATGTACCGTTTTCTACCGTGGATGCCCCCGGCGTCAGCGTACCCGCCACCGCCCGCACGATTGACAGCTTTGAAGTTGACCTGACCACCGATGTACCCAACATATTTGTGGATCCAGCAACCGGCGGACGGTACCTCTACCTGGATGTGCAGGCGATGAGCGGCACCTCGGAAAACGGGTACGAAGTTTGGGCCGGACCGCCAAGTTATGTTAACAGTGTGCCCAGCGAAGTGAATGCGCGAAACGTGTACTTACTTAACCATCCGGGTTCGCACGATGCGGCTGGGGTGGAAATTACGGCCGTTAACATCCTCGTCCAAAATTCAGACTTTGACAATCCCGTCGGTATTCCCATAGCCTATATCGGCCCAGAATTGGCTGGAGAAACGCTTCACCTCTACCTTTTTGACAGTGATTCAGGTGCCCAACCACCCATCGTTTTCTACTTCGATACCCTCGCGTTCACACCCGCACCGACCTCATTGGGCTATGATCCCGCCCAAACCGACTGGGCAATGGCTTATGCTGTCTCCGGCCAAGCCGATCCTGATGGAGTGCCCTCAGGTGGGCGCTGTGCCCCCGGAAGCTGCCCCACGCAGTGGGTTAGCCCACCCTACCAAATCACCATTCCAGGCGATTTGAGCAGCTGCGACTGGCAAAATCCCACCGCCGAAAATTGCACCCCATTTTATGGCGGTCGCCTTATGGTCCGTTACGATGGCGGCTACTCCGACACCTACACCTGGCAAATGCCGCCAATCCAGGTGCCATTACCTGACAATTCAACCCCCGGCTGCGCCGCTTTTCCCATTGGTATCCAGGCAGGAGCGCAATCGGTGACTGCGCCGGGCGTGGGCAGCAATCCCTACCCCAACACCGCTGAATTTACCTACCCCACCAATCCACCCGTCTACGCCAGCTTCATAGATCATCAGGAAGATGTCTCCCTGCTCAACGCCACGCCCGGCGACATTTTCCGGGTCTACAGCGGCGTTGACAGCGGCGACTTTGGCTGGCTGGTGTGGAACACGGGCATTCCCGCCACAGCCAGCACGTTAACCAACAGCCTCACCTGGCCGGGCGACTCACTCGACTACACCGATCATGGCGATGGCGGAACGGCCGTACCCGGCTCTGGCTTCTCTTTTCCCGTGCGTGGCTACATTGAACCAGGCGATCCCACCGACCAGACGCTGCAAATCGGTGACTGGATTGCGGGCAGCAGCAGCACCCTCATCACCTCTGCCCCGGTACAAGGGCAGCTGCAAACCCATATCAACCTGGAGCGCACCTTACGGTTACCCGTTTGGGAAAATGCGACAAGCGGCGGCGCTGTAAATTACCAAACCTCTCAGTTCGCCATCTTCCGCCTGCTGGGCTACAACGTAGACAACAATTGGCTGCTGCTGGAATTTGTGGGTTTTGACACCAGCTGCGGCCAGCTGGCCACAGCGCCCAGCACAGTGGCCATTGCCGGGCCGACGGAAGGTGAGACGGAAACCAGCTACACCTTCACCGCCACCGTGAGCCCCGACCACACCGCCACGCCCATTACCTACACCTGGGAAATCACTGGCCACGACCCGATTACCAACACGGGCGGCCTCAGCAACACCGTCTCGCTCGATTGGAGTAGTGCGGGAGAGAAAATGGTGACGGTAACGGCCGTTAACAGCACCGGCATCCCTGTTAGCCAAAGTCACACCATCCACATCACCGCGCCGGACGTGGCCGCCGATTCCGTCGCGATCACCGGACCCACCAACGGCGAAACTAACATCAGCTACGACTTCACCGCCGCCATCAGTCCGCTCACCACCACCACGCCGGTCACCTACACCTGGGAAATCACCGACCACGGCACCATCACCAACACCGATGGCCTCAGCAACACGGTCTCGCTGGAGTGGAGCAGTGCAGGAGAAAAGGTGGTGACAGTAACGGCCGTTAACAGCACCGGCTTCACCGTCAGCCAAAGCCACACCATCCACATCGCCCTGCCGGAGCAAAAAATCTATTTACCGCTTGTCATTAAAAATTAGGGGAACTTCGCAAATCTGACGCAAAGATGCAAAGTGTTTGAAGGGGCAAAGGATTCTAGCAAGAAAGCCTTTGCCCCTTTTCTTTCTTTGCGCCCTTTGCGTCAAAAAAATCAAGCCAGATGCGCCTTCACTGCTTCCGCCACCTCTACCGGAATGCCCGGCACCGAGGCAATCTCTTCCATCGTCGCCGTGCGCAAATCGTCCAGCGAGCCAAAATGGGTCAGCAGCTGCTTACGCCGCTTGGGGCCAACCCCTGGAATGCTGTCTAAAATGGAGGCAACACCCGCCTTAGCCCGCCGCTTGCGGTGCCCCGTGTTGGCAAAACGATGCGCTTCATCGCGCACCCGCTGCACCAGGTACAGCGCCTCAGAGCGGCGCGGCAGCAAAATCGAGGCCGATTTGCCCGGCACAAACAGCTCTTCTTCCTGCTTGGCCAGGCCCGTTACCGGCACCTCGTTCTCCAGGCCAAACTCACGCAAAACGTCCATAGCCATCGCCAGCTGCCCCTTGCCGCCATCCACAATCAGCAAATCGGGCAGCAGCGACCACGCCGTCTCTTTTTTCTGCTGACCAATCTGGTTGGGGTCGTGCAGTTCGCCCGCCAGCGACTCCTTGTAGCGCTCAAAGCGGCGCGTCAGCACCTCTTTCATTGCCCCGTAGTCGTCGTTGCCCACGGTCATCACGTTGAAGCGGCGGTAATCGCTTTTCTTCGGCGCGCCCTGCACAAACACCACCATCGAGGCCACCGTTTGCGCCCCCTGCGTGTGGCTGATGTCGTAACACTCAATGCGGGCGGGCGGCGTGGGCAAACTGAGCGCTTCCTGCAGTTCGGCCATCGCCGTGACGTGCTTGGAGCGATCGGCCGCCCACTGCTGGCGAATGGTTCCCAGCGTGTCCTCGGCATTGGTTTTTACCAT
>CAUJGI010000805.1 GCA_963169155.1 Chloroflexota bacterium | reverse complement strand
AGAGATGACCGCCACCAAATCCCAACCCCTCGTCGACGTCCTGGCCGCGCTGGTTGCCCGCCAGACGCCTGGCAAACGCGAGCTATCCGGCCAGCTCATCCTCGCCTACACCCCCGGCAGCTGCAACCAGGCCGAGCCGGGAGTGTACCGGCTCACAATGTCGCGCCGGGGCGTGTATCCGTCTGAGGATGAGGTGCGCATCGTGCAGCGGGAATTGAGAGAGGCGCTGAAGCGGAACGGCCGTTTTGCGGCCGCAATCAATTGGGAGCCGTGGCTGAAGGGGAAGCCTGGGAAACGGCCGTCCGACCGGGTAATGTACCACGTCCTTTTTTGGGAAGAGATGGTGCAGGCGAGCTTGTTGTGACCGTTGGCCCTACTCATCGCCCTATACTTGTTTCAGAATGAAACAACTTTATGTTATACTGTGCACATGTTCACGAACGGCCGTTCTATCCACCTGATCACTACCAGCGACGAGAAGCGCCAGGCTATCTGGCTGCACGTCTTTGGCACGGATACGCTTCCAGTCCTGGCGTCCAAACCCAGGTGGCAGGCCATGCAGGGTAGGGGGTTCGACGTGCTGGCCTTTGACCTGGCCCTGAGTGAGCTATCAACCGCGCAGCGCCAGCGCTTTGCCGGGCATCTGTCGCGGAAGTACGGCCGTAACTACCAAGCCACATTGATCGAGCTGGAAACGGTCGTTTCGTGGCCAATCCCGGCAGGTATGGATGTTGTTGTTTTGGAGCCAGCGGAGCAGGCAAGTCCGCTGGCTCTTTTGCTGTCTGGTCACGCCAGGCGACGCGGGCGGAAACGGCCGTTTGTGGCGGTGCCGCGCTTGGCGGCGGTGTCATAAGTGTCGTAAGGGGTAGGGGGTAAAATAAACACATACTGATGTTAATGCGAATTATCAGGAGTATAATTAGTATCGTATAGTGATAACCTACGCAGTAGCTTAGGGAAAATTGCCCGAATTGAAAAGTTCCGCTTTTTCCGCTTTTGCAGCCAATGACCGACGACACGCCAGTATTCAACATAGATTCATCACTCTTCAACGACAGCCCGTTAGCCGACGTTTACTACGCCGTCCGCAACGAGCTGGAAGAGCGAGACCCCAAGAAAGAGAAACGAAAATGGCATCACAATATCGCCCTCTGGGCGGCCTGGGAAGCCCATAAAACAGCCAAAGACAACAGCGGCCTAAACCTGCTGAAAATGGTCGGCTTACCCGACAAACAAAAGGAGTTTGCAGAGCTGCTGGGCGTTTCCGCTCGCACCATCCGCAAGTACCAGGATGAGTACGCGGAATTTGCCCGGACTGGCCAGGAAATGACGTTCACTCGCCTGCTGGGCCGCTACCGGATGGGCGCGGTCGAAGCGCTGGGCCAGGTGGCCACGGATAAAGAGCACTCGCAGTTTGCGCAGTCGCAGCGGACGTTTTTCACGTTGACCGGCGACCTGGTGGACAAACAGGACATCACCAGCGGTGGGGATAAATTGGAGGTAGTGGTACGCTATGCCGAAACTAACAATAACCCTACCTAAGCCCCACGCCGCCCAGGCCCGCGTCATCAGCCAGGCCGCCCGATTTAACGTGGTAGATTGCGGCCGCCGTTTCGGAAAAACACAGCTGGGCCTCGACCGTGCCGCCGATCCTGCCGTCCTTACCTATCCTGTCGGCTGGTTTTCCCCCACCTACAAGATGCTGTTGGAGGTTTGGCGTGAAGCCTCGATCCTCTTCCAGCCCATCGAAAAGCGGAAAAATGCCCAGGAGCGCCGGATAGAATTTGTTACCGGCGGCCTGCTGGAATTCTGGAGCCTGGACGACATCAACGCCGGTCGCGGCCGTAAATACAAACGGGTGATCGTTGATGAGGCGGCAATGGTCAAGATGCTTATGGACCATTGGCAAATCGTTTTGCGCTCCACCCTGGCAGATTACCAGGGCGACGCCTGGTTCCTTTCCACCCCCAAGGGCCGCAACGGCTTCTGGCAAATGTGGCAATGGGGGCAAGACCCGCTCCAACCGGAGTGGGCAAGCTGGCAGATGCCAACGCACGCCAACCCGTTTATTGACAAACGGGAAATTGAGGCCATGCGCCAATCTATGCCTGAGCTGGTTTACAATCAGGAGGTGATGGCCCAATTCCTGGAAGATGCGGGCGGCGTCTTCCGGCGCGTGGTAGATGCGGCAACGGCCGTTCCTGAAGAAAAGCCAGGGCCGGGGCCGTATATTTTCGGTGTGGATTGGGGCAAGATGAACGACTTCACCGTGATTGTGGTATTGGATGCCAAAACAAAGCGTATGGCCTACCTCGACCGCTTCAACCAGATTGATTACCATGTGCAGGTGGGTAGGCTGGCGGCGCTGGCGGAAAAGTTTAGGCCAGCGGGCATCGTGGCCGAACGTAACAGCATGGGCGATCCCATTATAGAGCAGCTGCAGCGCCAGGGCTTGCCCGTCCTCCCCTTCACCACCACCAACGCCACTAAAACCCGCGCCATTGATGAGCTGGGCATGGCCTTCGAGCGTGGCGAAATTGAGATTCTCAATGATTTGATTTTAGTGGGCGAGCTTCAAGCCTATGAAATGGAGCGGCTACCGTCGGGAATGCTGCGCTACAGCGCCCCGTCCGGTATGCACGACGATTGCGTGATGGCATTGGCAATGGCCTGGCAGGGCGTCATGGAGATGAGCGAGCCCAGCCCGTCCAGCGTCGTTATCGACGATGACCCGGTGACGATCTCACCCTATTAACGAGGTAACCTATGGCAACAATAACCGAATCCCTGGCCGACCGGCTTACCGGCGGCAAACTGACCGACCTACAGGAAACGGCCGTTTCCCAAAGCAATCAAATCTGGCAGCTTACCGAATCTTTGCAGCGCCTGGAGCAGGTGCTGTACAGCTCCGAATGGCGGGCGCTGTCGATGCAGGCCGATCAAGAGTTCACCCGCGCGGGCCTGAAGCAAATCACGGAGCTGGCCCGCATCATGCGCCTGAAGAATCCCGTCATCAAGCGCGGGGTCAAAATCCAGCGCCTTTACGTCTGGGCACAGGGCGTCAACATCAGCGCCGCTAACGAGGCGATCAACGACGTGGTGCAGGCGTTCCTCGATGACGAACGCAACCGCGCCGAGCTGACCAGCCACCAGGCGCGGGGTGAACGGGAAACGGATTTGCAGCAGGACGGCAACCTATTTTTCCGCTTCCACGTAAACGCAGTGAGCGGCCGTATCCGCCTAAGCACCATCGACCCCCAGGAAGTCGACGACATCATTTGTAACCCAGAGGACAAGCGCGAGCCGTGGTTTTATAAACGCGCCTGGGTGCAAAAAGATTTAGACGGCGGCACCAAACAGCACGCCGTTTACTATCCTGATTGGCGCTTTACGCCGCGCAATCGCAGCGGCTATCAGGAAAAGCTGGGAAACGGCCGTATTGATTGGGAAACACCCGTCTACCACGTGGCCGTCAACCGTGTGGGCCGCTTTGGCGTCTCCGAGTTCTACGCCGCCAACGATTGGGCGCTGGCCTACAAATCGTTCCTGGAGCAGCTGGCCAGCGTGTGGCAGGCATTGGCCCGCTGGGCTGCCAAGCTCACTGTGCCCGGCGGCAAACGCGGCGTGGCGGCGGCTAAGGCCAAACTTAATACCACCCTGGGTAATACGCTGGGCGAGGAGACCAACCCGCCGCCGGTCACAGGCGCGACGTTCATTTCCGGCGAGGGTGTGGACTTGCAGCCGTTCAGGACGGCCGGGGCGACCATGAGCGCAGAGGACGGCCGTCGCCTGCTGCTCATGTCGATCATGGACTTTGGCTTCCCCGAAACGTTTTTCGGTGATGCCAGCGTGGGTAGCCTGGCCACGGCTAAATCACTCGACCGGCCCACTGAGCTGCTCATCATGGATCGGCAGGCGCTGTGGAAAGGTATCCTGGGCGATATTATTGGCTACCAATTGCTGTGGGCGGTGAAAGCGCCGCAGGGGCCGCTGGCTGGTTTGGGAACGGCCGTACGCGAGCCAGACGGAGACCAGACGCATGAGCGAATTGATTGGAATCAGGACATTGACCCGACTGTTACCGTTGCCTTTCCGTCGATTATCCAGCACGACATCAAAGAGACCGTCGGCGCGATCATTGACGCGCAGACCATGAGCGGGCGCAGTGAGGGCGCGGGCATTCCGCTGGAAACGGCCGTACGTCGCCTTATCTCTGAGCTGGGGATTGATGACGTTGACGCGGTGATGGAAATTTGGACGGCGGAGCAAGAGGAGCGCCAGGCGCGGGCGGATGAGATGGCGGCGCGGGTGGCCGCTACTCCCCCCACCCCTGCCCCGAATAATGACAGTGGCGACGGTGAGTTTGATGATACAGCCGCGCAAGAGGCTGAAATGATTTGGAACCGGCAGGTAACGGCCGTTTCTGATTTGCTCGTAGAGCTAAAGGAAACAATAGGCGCAAATGGTCACAGTTGATCTAATCGCCCCCCTCACCCGCTTCCTGGAAGCGAACGCCGCCATCCGCCGCGACAAGCTGGTGGCCAAACGCCGCAAGGGGCTGGAAACGGCCGTTTCCGCCGCCTTCCAAAAGCAGGGCCGTCTCTTCCTGCGCAGCCTGGGCCAGCTTAAGGGTAAATTCCAGGAATCCGTCAACCCTGCCGACTGGATACCCTACTGGAATGCCGCCGCACGGGATAGCAAGCTCGACTTCAATGACCCGCTGCAAGTGGCCATCCTCGACATGCTCATCTTGGGCGGTGGCGACTTGATCGCCGGGCTGGGCATTGCCGCCGATGAGCAGGAGGAGCTGGGCATTTCCTGGAACCTGGAAAACCCCCGCGCCGTGGAATACGCCAGGCAGCACGCGGCGGAGCAGGTGACCAAAATCAACGACACCACCCGGTCTTACCTCAACAGCATGATCAGCCAGGCGGTGGACGAAGGTTGGAGCTATGACCGGCTGAGCGATGCCATTGGCGCACGCTTCACAGAATTTGCTGCGGGCGGGGATAACCCCCGCAGCAGGCGCGTGGCCGTCTACGAGCTGGGCGATGCCTATGAAGAAGGCAACCGGATCGCCGCCAAAGAATTGCAGACGGCCGGGCTGGAAATGGAGAAGAAGGCGCTTACGGCTGGGGATGACCGGGTACGGCCGTCGCACGTGGACAATGCGGCGGCGGGCTGGATTGACATTGACGAACCGTTCCCCAGCGGTGATATGAGATTCCCGGCCGATCCGGGCTGCCGCTGCGCGACTTTGTACCGGCGCAAGCAGCTGACGCCAGAGGAAAAGCGCCAGCGGGAGCTGCGTCGGGAACGGGAAGAAATAGACCGGCTGTTTCGGCAGGAGCTTGAGCAAACCGACACCAGTACCACGGGCTTTATTCTGCCGCCGCCTGGCCGCGCCCCACGTGGTCAGGGGCAGGAGTATGCCGACCGCCGGGCCATCGCTGCCCGTATCAACACCCAAATCAAATTTAGAGCGCAGCTGCAAAGCAAGCTGGACCGATACCGGGGGCAGAAAAACCGGCGCTATGAAATGGACATCGCCACAACCCGAGTGCAGGAATTGACCAAGGCCATTGATAATGCTTTGCAGATCGCCGACGGGCCAGGCGATTGGGATTTTAAGCGGGAATTAGTGAACGGTATCTTTGAATACCTTTCGGCAACAACGAGGCGACAATGACAGACGAAAATGACGAACCCAAACCCAAAATGACCCACAAGGAAAAGGTGGAATTAGCCACCAAGCTGTTAACGGGCATGGGCTACACCAAAGAAGCAATCGCCGAAATCATCAAGCTGTCTTTTGGCGATAAGCCAAAGGGCAAATGAACCTACTCGCCGAATCCACCCCCACTGAACGCGCCGTCCTTCTCATTCACTGGCTGCACATCGGCCGGGAGCTGACCACGGCCGACGTAGCCGAAAGTTTGCAGGTGAGCCAGCGCACGGCGCAGCGGCTGTTTGTGGCCGTTTCCCGCGCTGGCGTGCCTGTCTGGCGTGGCGACGACGGCGTGTACCGGCTCCTCTCCGATGGATTAACGCAAATTTCCCCCTACTGAAAAGCAAAACGACAATTTTTGACGCGGTAATGTTGTAGCGTTGCAGCATGGCCGACAAATTCTCCGAATTTATCCCCCTCTCCGAACGTGCCGTCCGCCGCGATGGCACCATAAGCCTGAAAATAATTCAGCCCGGCTGGGGCAGTTCGGGTTACTACCCAAAAGAGGTTTTGGAACGCGACATCCCCAAAGTTTTCCCGGCTGGTACAAAGATGTTTTGGAACCACGCCACGGCAACCGAGGAAATGGAACGGCCCGAGGGCGATTTGCGCAATCTGGCCGCCGTTACCGTTTCCGATCCTCTGTGGCTGGAAAGCGGACCCAACGGCCCCGGCATGTACGCCGATGCACGGCCGTTCGCCGGTTACGCCACCGTCATTGACGAAATCGGCGGCCACATCGGCGTAAGCATTCGCGGCATGGGGCGGCACACCACCGGGGAAAAAGAGGGCAAAAGCGGCCGTATTATCCAGGAGATTGCCCAGGGCAGGTCGGTGGATTTTGTCACCGAACCAGGCGCGGGCGGGGCAGTGGTATCTATTTTTGAATCTGCCCCCAACGCTGGCAAGCTGCCAGACCCCACCACCCCAACAGACCTTGATGCTTTCCTGACCGATAGCGTCAATGGGTTTTTGGGCGAGGCCGGGCGGGTACTCTCCAAAGCCAACGAAACTAAATTGAAATCGGCGTTAGAACAACTGACGGCCGTTTTATCGCTGCTTGATAGTGGCGAAGAATCAGACATGAGCGAGGCGGCAAACGGCCGTCAATTATCAACGGAGGACGCTATGAGCGAAGAACAATTGACAGAGGCCAAAGCCGCGCTCGCTGAACGCGATAAGCAGCTGGCCGAACATACGGCCGCCCTGGCCAAAATGCGGGAGCAGCTTTTGCTGCGCGAGGCGCGGGATTTTGTCACCAGTGAACTGGCCAAAACCGACTTGCCGGAAATTACCCGTATGCGCCTGGCCGGGCAGCTGGCCCGCAACCCGATTGCCACCGATGGCAAGTTGGATGAGGCGGCTATGGGTAAAGCGGTGGAAACGGCCGTTACCGAAGCCCGGACCGAGATCGCCACGCTGCTGGGCAAAGACGGCAAAGTCACCGGCAACGGCGAGAAGCCAGAGACCAACGGCGAACAGCCAACCATTGAGGCCGCACGGACGCGGCTCAATGAATCATTAGCCAAGATTGGCTACGGAGGTGCAAACTAATGGCCACCAACCTGGTACAAGACAACGGCGAAATTCTCACCCAGATCGCCGCCACCCACCCCGCCGCGCCACTCACCGGCGCGCCCGTGCGCCTGGGGGCATTGACCGGCGTCGCTCTCACTGATGAGGCCGAAGGCGGCAACGGGGCCGGGCAATCGTCTATTGATTTCGGGATGCGCGTCTGGCGTCTGACCGTGGATGACAACGGAGGCAGCGGTATTGCCATCGGGGACACCATCTACTACCACGACACCGGTACTGGCACCGGCTCCGTCAACCTCAACAACAGCAGCGGCAGCGCCGACGCCGTTTTCGGCATTGCGCTGGGAGCTGTTTCAGCCAATGCAACCACGGCAATTGACGTGCTGCATGTGCCAACCCTGTAAGGTGATATTATGAGCGAGAAAGAAACTTACTTACGAGAGACTGCCGAATTTCCGGTCGAGGGCTACCGCTCTATCGTCCGCGAAGCAAACGGCCGTTGGGAACAGGGCGTCAATGCGGCGCATATGAACCGCGTGGCCGCCGCTGCTGAATTCTTGACCGAAGCCCTAACGGGTTCTATGCCCGCGTGGGTATTGAAGGAGGCCATCGCCCCTTCCAGCCCGCAAGCGGTGCAAATCATTCGCAGCAACTACCCTGAACTGTTCACTGTTCGGGAGGCGTACACCACCAGCGATTTCCCGCTGCTGATGGGTGACGTGCTCGACCGCATGATGCTGCAAAACTACAACAGCCAGGGGCACAACTGGCGGGCTTACTGCAACGTCAGCCGCCCGCTGCGCGATTTCCGCACCGTGCGCCGCCTGGCGCTGAACGGCGCTGAAGGCCAGTACCAAAAAATTACCGAACAGGAGCCGCTGCAATACAGCCGCTCGTTGGATGAGGATGGCTACACCTACACCCCCGACCTGTACGCTTTGGGCGTTAAACTCTCATTCCGGGCCATCATGAACGATGACCTGAATGCGTTTGACACCATCCCTAACCGGCTGGGCAAGGGCGGACGGCGCACGATTGAAAAGTTCGTTACCGACCTGTTTTTCGACGCCAACGGCGTGGACGCTACTTTCTTCAGTTCTGGCAACGGCAACCGCCTGACCAGCAATCCCGATTTGGCGATTGATTCGCTGGGTACGGCCATCGGGCAGCTCCTGGGCCTGACGGACGCCGACGGCGAACCAATCCTGGTAGAAGGCGTGACCCTGGTCTACCCGCCCGCCCTGCATGTAACCGTGCAGAACATGCTAAACCAACTGTCTGTGGATGTAACGGCCGTCGGTGGTGTGTCTGGCCAGACGATGCACGTCAACAACTGGATTGTGCGCAACCTGACGGCCGTCATGAATCCCTATATCCCGATCATCTCCACGTCGGCACCTAATACGCCGTGGGCGCTGTTTGCGAATCCAAGCGTAGGCCGCCCGGCTGGTGAGATTGGTTTCCTGGCTGGCTACGATCAACCACGCCTGTTCCAAAAGGGCGGCAACACTGTGGCCATCGGCGGCGGCGTTGACCAGATGTTGGGCGACTTTGCCACGATGGAACAGCACTACAAAGGGATCGTTGCCTTTGGCGGTGCGGTGTTGGACCCGAAAGCGGCCGTAGGGTCGAATGGGACGAACTCCTAATGAGTGACAGACCGCTGCCCCGGCCGGTGTCTACCACGGATTTCTACCTGGCTGCGATTCTGGGCGAGCTGCAAAAGCAGAATGCCCAGGCGCAGCCGGTGGATGACAGTGGCCTGATTGACCTGCGGGAGCCAGCCCGCCAATACACCCCCCTGCCGGAAGAGTTCCCCGGCAGGGACGCGCTTTTGGCGGCGGGGATTGATGCGCTGGAAGATGTGCCACGCAAGGGACAAGATTTGACGGCCGTTTCCGGTATCGGCAAGGTAACGGCCAATCAAATCTTGACCTACTTCCAGGTGAATAAGTAATGCCAGCCATCACCGACTACAGCACCGACGTGGCCAAAGTGCGGCTGCTCATCAGCGACATCGACGATGCGCAGCAGATCTTCAACGATGCCGCGATCAATGCATTCATCGGCATGGCCTTAGACGGCAACGTCAAGCGGGCGGCGGCGTCGGCGCTGCTGGTGATGGCAACCAACGAGGTTTTGGTACAGAAGCGCATCAAGCTGCTGGATTTGTCCACGGACGGCCCGGCCGAAGCTAAGGCGCTGCAAGACCTGGCCAAACAGTACCGCGAAGAAGCCGACATGGAAGAAGTTGACGGCGCGTTTGATTGGGCGGAGCAGATCAACACCCCGGCCCAATACGACGAGCTGCTGCATAAGGATAGGTTGCGCAATGGCATTGGGTAACGGGGGCTTAGGCAGTAACGGTGTTCTGGATACCATCATGCACCCTGATTTGCTGGCCAGCCTGAATCGGTTTTATCCGTCTGTGGTCACGATTGAAGAATCGACCCAGACGCGGCGGCCGAACGGTGAGATCGTCAGCGAATGGACGGCCGTGCCCAACCTGACTGGCCTGCGCGGTATCTTTGCCGGGAAAAACGCGGCGGAAAAGCGGGGCGCTGCGCTGACGGCGCAGACGGCTACTCATGTGCTCGACCTGCAAGGCTACTACCCCGACGCGGTGGTGACAATGCGGGCGATGGTGTATACGGCCGTTTCCAACGGTCTATCCCGCGCCTTCAACATCGTGGCCGTGGTCCACGACAGCCAGAGCGAGCAAACGCGCCTGGAGCTGGAAGAGGTGAGCCACTGATGGCCAGCGGGGCGCGTGTAACTGGTGTAGACGAATTGAACAGCACCTTAAAAGCATTGGCGGCAAAGGCGAGCGGCCAGCAGCTGAAAACGGCCGTTCACGCGGGCGGGGTGGTCATCGAAACCCCCGCAAAGGCCAAAGCGCCTGTACGGAGAGGCAACTTGCGCCGGTCGATTCACACCGAATCCAAAGCAACCGGCGCGCACAGCGCCGAATCGCGAACCGGCACCAATGTGGAGTACGGCCCACACGTCGAGTTTGGCACCAGCCGCCAGCGGGCGCAGCCATACCTGCGCCCGGCCTATGACGAAAATAAAGGCCAGGCAGTTGCTGAGATTGCCGACGTTTTGAAGGAGCTGACAACGCCGTGACCATCCTCTCCCCCTTTGTGGACCTGGACGACGAATTGACAGCCTTTCTGCTGCAATTCCCGGCCGTGAGTGAGGGAATTGGCGAGCGGCTGACGCCCGCCCCCCTGCCCCAGGCCGAAACGCTGCCAGCGGTGACGTATACCGACATCAGCGACATTGGCGACCACACCGGGCCAGAGGGGCGCGGCGCTTACCACCAGCTGCGCTACCAGCTCGACAGCTGGTCAGCCAGCAAACACGAGGCGCGGCGGGTAGATGGCAAAATCCGCGTCGTTTTAGATGGCTATCGCGGGGCAATGGGCGGGCGATCCGTCGTGGCCTTCCGCAAAAATACAACGTCAATTTATGAGCCAGAAACAACCCTCTGGCGCGTGATGTCGGACTATATGATCCACATCGAAAAGTGAGGTAACAATGGCACCAACAGTAATTGCTCCCCAAGAAGTGGCCGGGCCGTACGTTAGCGAAGCGGCCACCCAGCTCACCGCCGTGACATTCACGGCGATGGATGCCACCAACGGCAACAAGATCACCATGCCGGGGCGTCGCATCTTGATTATCTTCAACAATACCAACGTGGCCGCGCAGCATGTGACCATCGCGGCCAGTAATGACCCCTACGGCCGTAGCGCCCCCATTACCCAACTCGATATCCCCGCCGGTGGTTTTGCGGCTCGGATTTTTGAGCCGGTGGGCTGGGAGCAGACGTTGGGCGGGCGCGATCTGGTCATCACGCCGGAATCCGTTGACGTTGACATTCTGGCAATCCCGCTGTAAGGAGGCGACATGACCGTACCTTGTGTACCCCCGGAGGAGCTGGTCGGCTTCGGCGCACTCCTCCAATACTATGACAATCTGGCCTCGCAGTGGGTGACGGTGGGCGGCACCAAAGATTTGGATTTTCCTGAGGACACCACGGAGGCGATTGATACCACGTCCAACGACACGGCCGACGGCTACCGGACCAACATTCCCGCGCCGCTGGCGGCGTTGGGGCAGGTGTCCTACACCATGAATTTCCGCTGGTCGCAGTGGTCTGTTTTGGTCAACATGAAGCAAAACAAAACCATCACCGACTGGCGCATTGTGCTGATGAACCCGCAGCAAACTTACATGGAGTGGTGTGCCTGGATCATGTCCCTAAGCGGGGCCGTCCCGATGGAAGATTTGGTAACGGGCGAGATCGGCTTATCACCAACCGGCGCGCCGACGTGGGGCGAGCTGCTGTAATGAGTAAGAAAAAGGCAGGAACGGCCGTTCCTGAGACCATCGAAGAAACGGCCGTTTCTGACACCCCTACCACCCCCACTCCTGTGGGGCAGCCGCGTAACATCATTGGCGCGGCCACTGAGCACATGCGCCTGGCCGCTGCCATGCTGCGCAGCAAAGGAGGGGCGCACGCGGAACCGTGCGCCTTTGTTGCCGCTGAATTGGAGCGCCGGGTTGACCAACTGGAGAAACTGAATGAGTGACCAAGTGACCTTGAGCGCCGTTGATTTCCTTAACCTGGCCGAACAGCGCCGGGTGGCCCGGATTGACCTGGCGGAAGTGGGATACAAGGGCGTCGTTTACGTCTGCGACCTATCCACCGCCAAACAGCAAAAAATCGCGGTGGGGCCAAAGGGCAAAACCCGCGTCTATGCCGATAAGAGTATGGATGTGGACCTGGGCAGCCTGCCGAAAGACGCCCCCATGAAGATGATGATCGAATGTCTGGTGACGGATAAGGAAAACGGCCGTTTATTGGACGCTGCCTTTGCCGCGCTTGAGGATGGCAGCGAACCGTACATCGTCTGGCCAGAGAATGACTTGGTAACGCTGTACAACCAGCTGCGCGCCGATGGTCTGAAACATAACGACATCGAAGCCAAGTTGGGCAGCATGGCCAACGCCGTAACCAACCTCATTGTGAAAGCAGTCCGTGAAATTTCAGGCACGGCGGAGGAAGCGGCTGAAGCGGAAAAAAAAGGCTAACTGACAACAAGAATTTGATGCTGGCTCACAGGCTTGTACGCTATGGAATCGGAGGCCGCACGGTGCAGGAATTAAGCGACGTTATGACCGTTGACGAGTTCCTCCGCTGGGCGGCTTTTTCTACGCTTGAGCCATTCGCCGACGAGCGCACCGACTGGCATTTCGCCCGGCTCATGGAGCAACAATACAACATGCACCGGGGCAAGGGTAAGGCCAGTAAACCCGCTAAATCGTTCCTTTTACAGTTCCGTCAGCAAAACCGGGAAATGTCCTTGCAAGAGATGGAAATGGCGCTCATGATGCAGTTCACGGCAATGGGCGGCCGTTTCCCGGATAAGTCACAGTAGACCGATGGAAATTCAAAAGCTATTTGTTACGCTGCTATTAGATGCCAAACAGTACGCCAAGGGGCTGGATGATTCCGGGCGCGAGGCAAGCCGCTGGCAAAAAGCACAAGCCCAGATGTTTAAGGCGTTCCAGGCGGCAGCACTAGCGGCGGTTGCTGTTGTGGTTGCGGCCGTTGTGGCCTTTGCCGCTGACAGCCTGCGGGAATTTCAGCAGTTTGAAAAGGGCATAAACGAAGTTTTTACGCTCCTACCGGGGCTGTCCCAGGACGCAATGGGCCAGATGAAGGAGGACGTGCTTGAATTCGGTAAAGAAGTCGGCCGAACCTCTGATGAAGTTTTACCCGCGCTCTACCAGGCGATCTCTGCCGGGGTCCCCAAAGAAAACGTTTTCGATTTCCTCAAAATAGCTTCAGATGCCGCGCTGGGTGGCGTGACGGACCTGGAAACGGCCGTTGACGGCATCACCTCTGTAACCAATGCTTATGGCGCTTCGGTGATTGATGCGGCCACGGCCAGCGACGTGATGTTTACGGCCGTCAAGCTCGGCAAGACGGATTTCGAGCAGCTGTCATCCTCGCTGTTTAATGTAGTACCAACGGCCGCATCGTTAGGCGTAACATTCACCGACGTGGCGGCGAATCTGGCGGCGTTGACGGCCCAGGGCACGCCCACCAGCGTGGCCACTACCCAGCTGCGCGCCGCGTTTGTCGAAGCCAGCAAGGCGGGATCGGGGCTTGACCAAGCGCTGCGCGATTTGACCGGCAAGGGTTTTGCCGACCTGATTGCCGACGGCAAGACATCCTCCGAGATTTTCACCGACTTGCGCCAATCCATGCCAGAGGAAGATTTTCGTGATTTGTTTAGCAGCGTAGAGGCCAGTAATGCGGTTTTGGGCCTGACTAACGACACGGCTAAAAACATTATTGACACCTTTGGTACGGTAGAGGACACGCTGGGGGCTACGGCGGCAGCGGCCGAAACAATGGCGCAGAGCATGGAGCATCTAGAGGCCAAAACAGCGGCGGCAACCGAGGCATTGAAAATCCAGACGGGCGAGGCGCTCGGCCCGCTAAAACGCGCCTGGCTAGAAACGAAGTTAGGCGTCTCTGATTACCTCTCCGAAGATTTGAGACTGCGCCAACAGCTGCTTAGATCATCCGACGCCTTGGCCGAATTTGGCTATGAAGGCGTATCTCTGCAAAAAGCGCTGGGGGCGCTGGGCGATGGCACCACCTTCTGGCGCGATTCATTAGTGGATGCCGATACGATGGCCCGGCGCACAACCATCGCTGTGGGGTTGCTGGAGAACGGCTTCCAGGGCGGAGCTGACACGCTGGCCGATGCGGTTCAGGTGATCGAGGCGGCGAATAATGCCAGTAACACTTATGTAACGACATTAGACGACTTGCGCCTGATGGCTTACGAGCAGGAGGCGGCGCAGGAAGCAGCGAACCGGGCGCACGAGGAATGGATCGAGATAGGCGGCGGGGCGGTATCCGCTGCCACTGATTACTCCGTGAGCCTGGAAGAGCTGGCGCAAATGGGCCGTGATGCCGCCAACGTGCAGCGCCAAGAATTGGCGATTGCCACCGAAGAGGCGGCGGTGGCTGCAAAAGCGGCGGCCGAGGCCGAGCGGGTGCAGGCGCAGGCGTTGGCGGAACTTCGAGCGCAGGTTGGCGGCTATTTCAACGACGCCTTGACCGCGACTGGCGAAACCAAGAGCTTCGAGCTGCAGTTGTATGATGCGGCCGTGGCGGCGGGTGCTGGGGCCACGGAGCTGGCCATCCTGGCACAAGCGACTGGCGAGTTTACCCAAGAAGAAATCGACGCGGCGTTCCAGGCGGCGTTGATGCGCTCAAATATTGATGGCCTGGTTGAAGCAATGCAGGCGGGGGTGATTACGGCCGATCAGGCTACCGATGCACTCGGCCTGCTGAAAAGCGGACAGGCAGATACAGCCGCCGGGGCCGTCGCTTTGATACAGCAGTTTGATGGCACCGTTGGTAGCCTGGGCAATGTCTCTAGTGCAGCCATTGACGCCGCCGCAAATCTTAGCGCTATTCCCAGCAACATCCCGGTACATATCAGCATTACCAGCGACCCTATTCCAACTTTGCCAAGTGGACCAGGCGGCGGCAACCAACCGCAGGCGTTTTCTACGGGTGGGTTCACTGGCTTTGGAGCCGTTAACGACGTGGCTGGGCTTGTACATCGCAATGAATTAGTTATCCCGTCTGACGTGCTATCTGGCGGGTTCGCGGAAATCATGAATTTTGCCAAAGAGAATCTACCCAACCGCTTCTCTCTGGACACATCAACGGCACCAACCGCCCTACCCTCCCCCACCACCGACAGCGGGCGCACCCGCGAGGGCGATACCTTCATCTTCAACATTGACGCACCTGGTGGGGATGTGGACGCCATCGAAAAGGCAGTTGAGCGGGCGATGGCAAAAAGCGGCCGTAAAGCCGACACGAGGATTAGGACGCGGTAATGGCTACGATTTTACGATTAGCGGGGGTAACGGCCGTTTCTGGCGGCACCCTGAACCTGAACGGGGCAAACACCGGCATGGCCACAATTACCCTGCTGCCTGGCTGGCGGCCACGGGTAGCGCCGCTGGTGCGCAATCCATTAGGCGGGAAGGTTTATCAGGACGTGGTGGAAAATATCCCACTGCGCATTCACGGCACAACCGAACAAGAGTGCATTTTGGCCCTGGAGGCGCTGGCGGCGGCGATGAACCAGGCGACGAACTGGAAGCAAGGCGTAGGGGCAAATGCGGACTCGGTGGTGCTGCAATACGCCATCAACGGCACGACGCTGACCAACCCGCTGCAAACGGTCGTTTTAGGAACGCCCGCGGACGCCTCAGATATTCTGGGTTTACCGGTGACGTTCAACCGCGATTTGCAGGTGTTTGAGGCGAACCCGGCAGAGCTGCCGTTGTGGCGGCGGGGGCTGTGGCTGGGGGATGAGGAGAGCGAGGTGGTGACGGAAAATGACACGGATGCGATCATCACGCTGGCGTTTGATAGTGAGGCGCTCCCCGCCTCGCCCGTGTCGGTGCAGGTGGTGGGGGACGATGTGGACGGCAGTAATGTGATGCTTTCGGCGGGGCTGCTGGCGGTTTCGGATTTGGATGATGGGATTACGGTGGCGGATACGTATACGGGGCCAGGGACGGTGATTAGCAGTGATCGTTCTATGGGTGGGGAGTGTTACGAAATTACCCCCAGCTCGGTGACCACGTACAGCCGGGATTTGCTGCTGGATGGTGGGGCCATTACGCTGAACCCACGGCGGCCGGAGTTGTTTGAGGTGTTTTTGGTGGGCCGGAATTTGTCGGGTACGGTGAGCTGGCAGGTGACGGGGCAGCTGTATGGCGATTCTAGCGCGACGCAGGGTGATTTGGGGGCGGTGCGGATTATTCCGGCCGGGGTGGCGGCGTTTGTGGTGCGGCTGGGGGTTTTGGGCTGTGCTTCATCGTTGGAATATGTGAAGGTGCGGTTGGTGCCATCGGAAACGGACACGGATGCGCTGCATGTGGATTATGCGGTGCTGTGTAAGGTTGGGACGCAGATTATTAGTTTTCCCAATGCCACGGAAATGAGCAGTGTGAAGACGCTGCGGGTGATTCAGGGGCAGCTGGATGGTGATGGCATTGGAACGGGGAGTAAAACCAACAGCCAGGTGTTGGCTCGGACAGAATCGGTTTATTACACGGGAACGGCCGTGCGCTTTCCTACGGCGCACGGGAACAAAAGTTTGTGGATGCAGGGGGACACGGTGCAGGTGATGCTGTTTGGCTGGGCATCGGCGCGGGTGATTGGGGGGACGGGATATACAAATGTGACGGATCCGGTGGTTTCCAGGACGGTGACGGTGGCCAGGCGGAAAGGGTATTTGGTGCCACGATGACGACAGTAGGACCGACAGCGCCAGGGACACTGGCATCTGATAGCAGCATTGGGGCGGTGGCCTGGTCTAATCCGGGCAATGCGGCGGCCAGTGACAACAGTTATGCAACGGCGGTGATTGGGGCGGTCGTTACACCATCGGAATACTTAAAGGTTACAAATTTTGGTTTTGCCATTCCCAACGGGGCCACCATTGACGGGATCACGGTTTCGGTGGAGCACAGCGCGACGCAAGCAAACCGCGTGAATGACAATGCGGTGCGCATTGTTAAGGGCGGCGCGATTGGCAGCACGGACAAAGGCAGCGCGACCAACTGGCCAACGTCTGACGCATCTGTCAATTATGGCGGCGTGGCCGATTTGTGGGGCGAGACGTGGGCATATAGTGACATAAATAGCAGCGGGTTTGGGGCAGCTATCAGCGCCTCATCTACCGGATCTGGGACACGCACGGCCCGGATAGATTTGATTACCATTACGGTGACCTATACCGAGGGTGGCGGGGGCGGTGGGCAGCCGCCACGCACGATGCACCAGGTGCGCATGAGGAGCAATTGATATGAGTATGTGGCTTAAGCAAAGTACGGCCGTCACTGTGAAGGCGGGGCCGTTTGTGGACAGTACCGATGGGGTGACGGCCGAAACGGGGCTGACCATCAGCCAGGCGGACATTCGGCTAAGTAAAAACGGGGGCAACATTGCCCAAAGCAACAATGCGGCCGGGGCCACGCATGATGAGCTGGGTTATTACGACGTGCCACTGGACACGACGGATACGAATACGCTGGGCACGCTGAAGGTGCTGATCAGCGAATCTGGGGCGCTGCCGGTGTGGCAGGATTTTATGGTGGTGCCTGCCAACGTTTGGGATAGTTTGTTTGGGGCGGATAAATTGCAGGTGCACGCGGATGAGATTACGGCCGGGCTGATTACGGCCACGGCCATTGCTACCAATGCCATCGATGCGGACGCGCTGGCCAGTGACGCGGTGACGGAGATTCAGAGTGGGCTGGCGACGGCGGCGGCACTGGCCACGGTGGATGGCATCGTGGATGCCATTTTGGTGGACACGGACGCCACAATTCCGGGGCTGATCGCGGCGCTGAATAACATCAGCACGGCGGAAGTGAATGCGCAGGTGGTGGATGCGCTGGCAACTGATACGTATGCTGAACCCACGGGTGTGCCGGGGGCCACGGTGGCGCTGGCCACCAAGATTGGTTACCTGTACATGGCGCTGCGCAATCAGGTGACGGTGACGGCCACGAAGAAAACCTTCTTCGATGACGGCGGCGCGGCGGAATGGGAAAAGGATTTGAGTGACGACGGCACCACTTACACTGAAACCGAGGGTAACAGTATTTAATGGCGATTGACACGGCGGTGAAGCGCAAATCTCTGGCGGCCGTGCCGCTGCCTCATATGGGGCCGGTGATTGTGCCCAGCGGTGGGCTGGACCAGGCGGACCGGCAGGCGGTGGGGTATGGCTACGCGGGGATTCTGGCCAGCGGCGGCGGGCCACCAGCGGTGGTGATTCCGGTAGTGGTGCATCATTTAAGGCAGCAAGGAATAAGTTGATATGACACTCTTACTCAAACAATCTACGGCCAGCCAGGAAGTGCCGCTGGGGTATTTTTTGGACAGCGCGGATGGCAATACCGAGGAAACGGGGCTGACCATTGCCAACACAGATATCAAGCTGTGGAAAAACGGGGCCACGACGCTGGCGAATAAAAACAGCGGCGGGGCCACCCACATCAGCAATGGGGTCTATTATGCGGTGCTGGACGCCACGGATACAGCCACGCTGGGGCCGCTGGTGATTTTTTGCCATGTATCTGGGGCGCTGGCGGTGCGGGTGGAGTGCCTGGTGCTGGCGGCAAATGTGTATGATTCGCTGGTGGCGGCGTCTGACCGGCTGCAAATCCACGCGGCGGAAATTTCCAATGATCTGATTACGGCGGCGGTGATCGCCACGGGGGCGATTGATGCGGACGCGTTTGCCTCTAATGCCATCACGGGTTCAGCCATTGCGGCGGATGCGATTGGCAGCAGTGAATTGGCGGCCAGTGCGGTGACGGAGATTGCAACGGCCGTGAATGCCGAGGTGGTGGACGCGCTGACGGTGGATGTGATTGCGGACAGTGTGGCCACGGACGGCAGCCGCCCGACGATTGCGCAGGCGCTGCTGATGATTTTGCGCTTCCTGACGGAAAAGAGCGTGAGCGGCACGACGGTAACGGTTAAAAAGGAGGATGGCACCACCAGCAGTATGACGTTCACTTTGGACAATGGGACGAACCCCACCAGCATTACGCGGGCAAGTTAAATGGCTGAATCGATCATCACCTTAGGCATTGGGGCGACACCGGAAAACCTGACGCCGTTTATTACGTCTGGGCTGTTCATTGGTGCGCCGCTGGACCCTGGCCCGGCACGGTCTGGTTTTTACCGGCTGGGTTTGCAGCTGTTGACTGGGCCGGGCGGCGCAGAGCTGGCGGACTTTAGTGATGCGCTTGTGTGCCAGGAAGATAATGGGCCGCATGGTTTCCGGGCGCTGGAGTGCTTTGTGGAGATGCCGCTGGCGCTGGCGTTTGTGTATTATGATCTGGCCCCGAGTGCCTGGCTGGTGTTGAGCAGCGGCGGGGGCGTGGTGTGGGAAGGCCGGGTGGAGGATCGGGGCATTGTGACCGGGGGGCTGCGCCTGGTGGCGTTTGGGGCGTGGCGGGCGATGATGGATGTGCCGTATACGGCGCTGTGGTCGAAGTCGGGAACGGGTGACTGGAAACAGGTGACCAACAGTGACCAGGCGGCACACTTTTCCGGTCGGTATTCGATGGATAACAATAACCGGCTATGGATTGGCTTGAAGAAGGGCGAAGTTTATGCGGCAAATCAGCTGGGCGGGTGGCACTTTGAAGCGCCGAACCGGGGCAGCCGGAACAATTTGCATATCTCGCTGGATTATGATGCGAATTTGCCCAGCTCCAGCTGGGCGATGCAAGTAAGGTCTTATGCTGGCGGCTTTGGCGCTTCATCGTCAGAAGCGCAGGTGTTGGGTACGGGCAGCGCCCAGGCGGGCAGCCTGTTTGTGCCCATGACAGCCGGGCGGACAATTGTAGATATCGCGCTGCGCTGGGTGGCGGGGGGGTCTTACACCGTTACTGCCGAAACGGATGATTATTATGTGCGTGTGACAAATATCCGCATTGTGTCCAGCACGGAATACGCGGTGGGCACCACCACAACGACCACGATCAGCGCAGGCAGCCAGGCGGTGACGCCCGCCAGCATGGCAAACATCTATGTTGGCCAGCGCCTGGTCATTGACTCTGGCGAGGCTACCAGTGAAAGCGTAGTGGTTACTGCCGTCACCTCCACCACCTTCACAGCCACCTTTGTCAACGGCTATTCCGGCACCACGACGGTGCAGGCGCATGTGGTCTATGCTGATGAAATTATCAAGGATCTGGTGAGCCATGTAACGGCCGTAAACCCCGACCAACTCTCCACCGATACCAGCCTGATCGAATCCCCCGGCCTGGACCTGCTTGACGAATCCTACGAAGACGCCTTGCCCGGCGACATTGCCACCAAGCTGGCCGGGCTGGGGGATGACCAGACACCACCGCGGCGCTGGGAAGTGGGCGTATGGGAGGATCGGCGGGTGCATTTTCGGCCAAAGGGCAGCGGCGGACGCACCTGGTTTGTGGAGGCGGACGAGGCGGAGATTGGCAGCACGCTGGAAACGCTTTACAACTCGGTTTATGGGCTGTACCAGGATGCCAACAGCCGGGCGCTACGAACGGCCGTGGCTGATGATGCAGACAGCCAGGCGCGGTATGGGATTGTGCGGCGGCAAGTGGTGGGCGTTTCCACCACCAGCGCCACACAGGCGAATGTGCAGCGGGATGCGGCGCTGGAGGATGGGCGGGTGATTCGCCCGCGTTCATCCGTGTCTTTTGAGTATCTGGCAGACCGGTCCGGGGCAATTTACCCCAAATGGTTGTTGCGGGCCGGGGATACGCTGGTGCTGGCCAATTTGCCGCCCGTGGCCAATGAAGACATTGACCGGGCGCGGACGTTTCTGGTGGCGGAGCGCAGCTATGACGCGCTGACGGATGAGGCGCAGCCGGTGCCCGAAGAGCCGCCCGCCTCGTTGGAGTTTCTGGTGGCGCGGCGTGATGAAGGATTTTAGTTACCGTTTACTGTGTTTGCGCGCGAACGTGATGTTTCACGTGGCGACGTGGCAAACGCTAAAAAAGGAGATTGTGATGAAACCTGGGATTAAGACAACTGAATTTTACATGCCAACTATCATGGCCGCCTTGGGGCTGCTGGTGAGCCTGGGCCTGCTGACCACGCCGCTGGCTGATGGTGTAGCTACGGCAATCGCGGCGGCGGTGCCTGCTGCCGTGGGACTCGTTGGCGCGGTGCAGGCGGCTGTTGAGTACATTCGCGGCCGGGCGCGGCTTAAGGAGCTGCCGGTTTACCTAAGTTATGGCGACTCCGCCGGTTCAATCGCGGAGTAAACGGCCGTATAAACACCGAGGCTAACATGGCAGACGGACAATTGCACGTACACCCTGATTTGCTGAAGATAGTCGAGGCCGTCTCTGAGCGCGTGGCAGAGCGCGTGATTGGAGGCCTCGACGTTATCAATCTACAAAAGTGCCAGGATGAGCTAAAAGAGGTTGTGATACAGCTAAGGAACGTGGCGCAGCGGTCGAACGCCTATGAGAAGATCGCGGAGCTGCAAGGCGATAACATCGACCGGCTCAAAAGCGAGAAGGCGCAGCTGGAGGCGGAAAACGACAGGCTGCGCGCCGAGAATGTAAGCCTGTTGGCGGAATTAGCGAAGGTGAGTAGGAAGCCATGAGCGACCAGATGGCGGGAATCGCCCAGCAGCTTGCAGAGCTAATGGCGGAAGTTCGTGCCAACCGTAACGATACCAAGCAGTTAAAGGAATCAACAGAGGGGCGAATAGACGCGCTGCAGCAAGAGTTTCGGGATGAGACGAAGGCAATCCGCGCTGACCTTGCCCGCGTTACGTCTTTGCAAAATAGCGATATTGCCGCCGCTAAAAAAAAATCGCCTGGCTGGAAAACCTTATTCGCATTCTCCACGGGCGATTAAAAAGCGTAGAAGAGCTTGTGTCTTTCCTGCGGTCACTTATCAAGCCAAAGACAGGCGAACTTAAGACGCGGGATACATTTCACGGGCAAATGGTAGATGCCTTTAGCCTGGATGAGATACGGCAAATTTGCTTCGACCTGAAAGTAAACTTTGATGAGTTGCCAGGGGATACGCTTACGGACAAGTGCCGGGAGCTGTACCTCTACACCGAGCGGCGCGGTGATGTTCACCGGCTGATCGAAATATGCCAGCGGGAACGGCCGTCGGCCAATTGGACACCAACATGACCAACAATCAATACGCCGCGCTCGTTGCCGCCATCATCCTGGGCATTGCCCTGGTAGTGGCCGGGGTGCTGATTTGGGACACGTGGCGCAAATGATGCTGCTGGCAGAGATTTACTTCCAGGGCAACGGCTACGGCCGTGTTCTTACCAGGGTCGAGCCGACGGGCCTGAACCGGACCGGTGATGAGGCGATCCGGCTGGAAAGCCTGAGCCTGGTGCAGCTGGCGCAATTGTTTGCGGACGTGCGCGGCGAGACGCAGGCGCACCTACCGCCTTACTGCGAGGCGAACCTGGCGCGGTGGATTGCCCGGCTTGGCATTGGCCGTTTCGGCGAGCGGGAGTTCTGTCGGGCGGCCGCCCAATTGTGGATCTGGTATGAAGGAATGGACGATGAAACTTGACGTGAAATTTGTCTCGCAGCAGCAGGAACCGGGCGAGCGGAACATCCT
>CAUJGI010000804.1 GCA_963169155.1 Chloroflexota bacterium | reverse complement strand
GCGGAACATGCGCTGTTGGTAACGGCCGTACAAACTGTTTTAGCCTCGTCTTAACAACTGGTTTTGCCGCTGTTCTAGCCTTTGGGGACTGTGCTATAATACGCCTTCAAGTCCCACTCACGGATAATTTTTATAAAAGTTGGAGAGTACCTATGTCTGGACATTCCAAGTGGTCCACAATCAAACATAAAAAAGCGGCAACGGATAAAAAGCGCGGCAAGATTTTTACCCAGCTGACCAAAGAATTAACAATTGCCGCACGGGAAGGCGGCGGGGGCGATCCCGCTTTTAATACCCGGCTGGCCTTGGCCATTGATAAGGCCAAAGCCAACAACATGCCTAAGGACAACATTGATCGCGCCGTCAAGCGCGGCACCGGCGAACTGGAAGGCAGCGAACTGATTGAGCTGATGTACGAGGCATACGCGCCCCACGGCGTTGGCCTGCTGGTGGAAGTTGTTACCGACAATAAAAATCGTGCTGTGGCTGATTTGCGCCATGCGCTGAGTAAAAACGGGGGCAACATGGCCGAAGGCGGCGCGGTCGCCTGGCAGTTCACCCGCAAAGGATACATCGCCGTGGGCGGCAAGGTGGATCAGGATGAGCTGTTCCTGGTTGCCGCCGACGCTGGCGCCGACGACATTCAGTTTGGCGGCGAAGTGGCCGAAGTGTACACCGAGTTGGAGAACTTCCAGGCCGTCCGTGAAGCCATCAAGGAAGCGGGCATGTCGGTTGAGGAAGCCAGCATGGTTTACGAACCCAATAATGCCATCGAACTGACCGAGTCCGAAGCGCTCCAGGTAATGCGCGTGATTGAGGTTATTGAAGACCTGGACGACGTGCAGAGTGTCTATTCCACCCTGGAAATCAGCGACGAAGCCATCGCGGCGATGGAAGCCGCGTAGTGCGTATTTTGGGATTGGACCCCGGCACAGCGACAACCGGGTACGGCATTGTGGATGTGGTGGAGGGGGAGTTTACGGCCGTTACCTACGGCGTCATCAAAACCCCAGCCACCATGCCCATGCCCCAACGCTTGCAGCAAATCCAGCAAGAACTCCAGCAGCTTTTAGACGAATACAAACCCGATACTGTTGGCATTGAGGAAGTCTTTTTTGGGCGGAACGTGACCACGGCCATTACCGTGGGGCAGGCGCGCGGTGTGCTGCTGCTGACGCTGGCCAATGCCGGGCTGCCCATTGGCGAATACTCCCCACCCAAAATCAAAGACGCCGTCACTGGCTACGGCAAGGCCGACAAAGCCCAGGTGCAGATGATGGTGCGCAACCTGCTGGACCTGGAAGAAACGCCTCGCCCTGACGATGCCGCCGATGGCCTGGCGGTAGCCATTACCCATTACCATTACCAGCGGTTTGCCAACCTTTACGATTGAACAAAAATCAACTGGCGTATCGCCCCAACACCAGGGTGGCGTTGTGCCCACCCAGGCCAAACCCATTGGACATCGTTACATCAACCTGAGCCGGACGCGCCTGGTTGGGCACGTAATCCAGGTCGCAGTCGGGATCAGGGGTTTCGTAGTTGATGGTCGGGGGCAGCAAGTTGTGCTGGATCGCCTGCAAGCAGATGACCGCTTCCAACGAGCCAGAGGCCCCCAGCAGATGGCCGTGCATCGACTTGGTAGAGCTGACCGCCACGTCGTAGGCCGCTTCACCAAAGAGGGCTTTGATAGCGGCCGTTTCCGCCCGGTCATTCATGAGTGTGCTCGTGCCGTGGGCGCTGATGTAATCCACGTCTTTGGGCGCAACGGCCGCATCGGCCAAAGCCGCACGCATCGCCTCAATCGCCCCAGAGCCATCTTCAGCAGGCATGGAGATGTGGTAGGCGTCGGCGCTGGCGCCATAGCCCAAAAATTCGCCATAGATGTGCGCCCCGCGCGCCAGAGCATGGTCCAGTTCTTCCAAAACGACCACCGCCGCCCCTTCACTGACCACAAATCCATCACGCGTCTGATCAAACGGCCGTGACGCCGTCTGCGGGCTGTCGTTGCGCATGGAGAGCGCCTTCATCACGCTGAACCCGGCAAAAGCAAGGGGCATCAGGCACGCCTCCGAACCACCGGCAATCATCACATCTGCCGCGCCGTACTGCACCACGCGGGCGGCCTGGCCCACAGCATCGTTGCCTGTAGCGCAGGCAGTGGCCACTGACATATTAGGCCCACTCAGTCCATGCTGGATGGAAATGGTGGCCGCGGGCGTGTCCGCCAGCATCATGGGCACAAAGAAGGGACTAACGCGATACGGGCCGCGCTCGTTGAGCAGGGCCACGTTTTCTACGATGGGGTCCAGGCTGCCCATGCCGCTGCCAATGACCACGCCAATGCGGTTTTTGTTGGCCGCGGTGACGGTGAGTCGGGCATCTTCAATGGCTTGTTGAGCGGCATAGAGGGCAAACTGGGTCATGCGCGACATACGCCGTACTTCTTTACGGTCGAAGTGATCCTGGGGATCAAACCCCTTCACTTCCCCGGCAAAAGTCGTTTTGTATTCGCTGGGATCAAAAGCGGTGATGGTATCGATGCCCGACTCGCCCTGGCTGATTTTTTGCCAGGTCGTCGCCACATCTTTGCCCAAAGGGTTAATCGTGCCCAGGCCGGTCACAACCACCCGTCGTTTGTTTTGGTTCATGCTGCCTCCACACAGTTGGTAACTTCACCCAGCTATAACCCAACTTTCCCACCAAAGATGCGCCGCGCAAAAAAAAAGAGGCTGGCCCTTGTTGAGCCAACCTCTTTTTTTTGGTAATCCGTAATCGGTACCGTTTACCGTTTACGGTTCACCGATTACCGTTTACTGCATGTCAACCGTCATCACGAAGTCACCTTCACCGCCGAAGAAGTCCCGCACGCGGATGATGACCAGCTCATCACTGGCAAAGGTGTAGACCAATTCTTCCACCTCGCCAGAGAAGGCATCGTCAATGGTGGCCAGGACGTTTTCATCCAGGTCCATGATTTCGATAACCGTATCAATCGAATCATCATCGGAGGCCACGTTGACCACCATGGATTCACCAGCCAAACCGCTGATGACGTAGTCCACCAGGCCTTCGGCATTGGTACGAGCATCTACCACATCGCCATAGGCCAATTCGAAGATGACTTCTGGGGTACCAATCAACACCACTTCATAATCGCCCGTGTTACCGGCGAAATCATCTTGCGAATTCAGGATGCGGAAGGAGTAGTTGCCGGTCTCTTCAACAAGCATGACAAACTCTTCAACGTCAATGGAGGCATCGAAACCACGTTCGGGATCAAAGCCCAGCCCTTCGACCAGCGCGTCGCCCTGGCGCACCTGGATGGCCACGTCCAGCCCTTCAGACGGTTCGACGTAGATGCCCACCATATCGCCAGCGCGCAAAGTGGTGAAGGGGAAGGAATGGCCTTCACCTTCATCTTCGGCTTCCAGCGTGTCGGCCGCGGCAATGACCACGTTGGTGAGCGGGAAGCCCATTTGCAGGTCAAAGCTGCCGGTAGCGCCTTCAAAGCCGTAGATATTGATGGTGTACACGCCGTCAGCCGGCAGGGCCACAATCACGTTTTCGGGACCGAAGGAAGCATCCCGTTCACGGGCAAGCAGGGAGCCACCGGAGGCGTCTACTACGTCTACCACGGCATCAAATTCACCAAACGGGGTGACAATCATACCTACGACATCGTCGGCCACACCAGCAAAGGAGTAGGAAGCCACGGGGGTAGCGCCATCCACAGCGCCGGAAACAAAGTCACCGTAGGCAATGGGTTCGCCCTCACCACCAGTTACAACAGGCTGCGGCACAACGGCCGTTCCCGCTTCTACCAGGCTAAGGGTGTAATTACCGGTGGCATCGGCAAAGCCGCGCACAATGATGGTGTAGTTGCCCGTGGCCGGAATCGTCACATCGAGCACTTCTTCCACACCAAAGGAAGCATCCGCTTCACCATTAGGCAGAATAGAGTTGCCGCTATCGTCAACTACATCAACCACCACATCAAACTCACCTTCCGGCGTCACGATGAGGTCAATCACCTCACCTTCCAGGCCAATAAAGCTCCAGACAGAAGGACCAGACGCATCCACAACACCGTCGACGGTGTCGCCATACAGCAGCATATCGCCGCTCAGATTGATATCGACATCTTCAGTAGTACCGCCAACTGGGGCAGACAGAGTAACCGTATTGACAATCGCGTCCAGGATGGGGCGGTATTGCGCTTCTTCGGAAGCTTCCGCACCTGCTGCCACAAAGGCAACATTGCTGTCGGTCATGATGAGGTAAAGCTGCATAACGGCCGTATCCCCTTCAGGGTCGGATGCATCGGCAACCACCTGGGCTGCGTCCTGGCCATTGATGGTTACGGCCGTTGGCGCCTCGGTAACCGTGATCACCACACCCTCAGTGGCATCACTGTTCGCCGTAAACAGCTCAACAAAAACGTTCATAACGGCAACCGGGTCCGTAGCGTCCAGGTCTTCACCGCCAAGAACCGACAACATAACCGGATCCAGGAAGACAAAGTTCATAACAGCGCCTTGAATATCGTCTTGCCCGTCGGAGAGAATTTCCTCGCTGCTGGCCAGACGCAGTTCACCACTATCTTCGCCGGGTTCAATGGCCCAACTTTCGGGATAAGCGAGGGAAACCCCCAGCACTTCACTGGCGAAATCGCCAAAACCGGCCGTGGGGTCGGGCGTGGCAGTGGGTTCTGGTTCTTCAGTGGGGACCGCAGTCGGTTCTTCGGTGGGTTCTTCCGTTGGCTCTTCGACGGGGTCTTCCTCGTCCTCCTCATCTTCCTCGTCGTTGTTGCGAACACGCGGCGTTGGGGTGGGTTCCTCACCGCCGCAAGCGGTTAGCACAGCCCCAAACAAGAGGGCCGCAACCAGCATGAAAATAAGATGTTTGTTCAGGTTTTTCATAAATCTCTCCTAACTTGAATGGTTTCCTTTTAACAAAATGGGCGTATTGTAAAGGTTTTCTGGGTAGATAATAGTAATGGAGGAGACCAACTTAACCATAGGTCAAACGGTCTATGGAGCAATGTAGACTCACATTATGACTGCAATTCTTTCTGTTAGTCTGAACGGCCGTAATCTCCTGCAATACACGGTACGGCGCATAGAATACAGGCTGTTTTCAAGGTTAACTATCAACCAGTATATAGTTACAGCGATCTGAAATCGATCCGGTACTAGAAACAAGCTTGCTGGGCAAAAAACGAGGATTTAGCGGTTCCGATTCAGCCAACGAACGGTCAATTCTCCCACCCGATCCCGCCGCTGGCGCAGCACCGTACACTCCGGCAGGGCATCAATAAACAGCTGGCCATAGCGCTTGGTGATGACACGCTTGTCCAAAATGATGACCACCCCTTCATCCGTCTGGCGACGGTTGAGCCGACCAAACCCCTGCCGGAAGCGCAGCACCGCCTCAGGCACGGAATATTCAAAGAAGGCATTGTCAAACGTCTCAGAGCGGGCGGCAAAAATGGGATCAGACGGCACGTCGAACGGCAGCTTGGCAATCACCACCGCCTGCAGCGCATCACCCGGCACATCCACCCCTTCCCAGAAGGAGCGCGTACCCAGCAGCACGGCGCGGCTGTCTGGCTGCTTAAATTGGTCCAGCAGCTGCTGGCGCGAGCCGCCGGAAGATTGGGCCAGGGTGGTGAGGCCCGCATCGGCTAGCGGCCCGGCGATCGCTTTGGCCGTCTGGCTGAGCTGGCTGTAGGCGGTAAACAACACCATCGTCCGGCCGCCTAAGGCCACCGCCACATCCACAATCGCCTCTTCCAGCATGCGCTGATAGCCGGGCTGGTTTGGCTCTGGGATGTCGGTAACCAGGTAGAGCAAGGTGGAATTTTTGTAGTCGAACGGGGAACCGACGGCCAATTCGTCGACATCGTGGGCATACAGGCGGTCGCGGATGTAGGTGAAATTGGCCTCTTCGCTGGCGTCTGGCCCGGCGGTGCGCAGCGTGGCCGAGGTGAGGATAACCGTTTCCAGCGCCTCGAAGATATTTTTATGCACCAGCGGCCCCACGTGCAGCGGCGCGGCGTGCAGCGAGATGCGTTCTTTGAACACCTCCACCCAATAAATCATCGCTGAATCTGGATTCAGAATAATGCCATCCAGATTTTGGCGAGTTTCTTCGAGGGAACGGCCGTTGCTGGCCAGCGTCAGCTTTAAATCCTCACCATCCGCCACATCAAACTGCCCGGCGATGTCGTCTAAGCCACCAGACAGCTTGGCAAAACCATCAGCGATGGCCTTCAGATGGCGGCTGAGGTTGTCCCAGCTCAGCTCCACCTCGTCAAAACCGGGCTGAACCCGCACAGCGGGTGTCAGGCGAATTTGCTGGGCAAACTGGCTGCGGGTGCTGACCGCATCGGACAAGAAGAAGGTGAGCGTGGTGAAAAATTCGTCCAGCCGCATGACCGCCGCCTGCCCTTCCCGGCGCATCCGGCCGATGTACTCGGTGAACCGGGCAGCAAACTCGGGGGGCAGCGTCGTTTCCAAGCGCGTTTGCAGATCAGACAACAGCCCGCCGCGCAGCTGGTTCACCTCGTCCAAAATCGCTTCCAGGAAGCGCTTGTCGGCGCGGAAACTGAGGCCATCGGTAACGGCCGCTTCCAAATGGTGCGCCTCGTCCACAATCAAATCAAAAAACTGGGGCAGCACCTGCCCCTCGCTAGCCACGTCAGACAGCAGCAGCGAGTGGTTGACGATGACCAGATTGGCCAGCTCGGCGCGGCGGCGCGCCACGTGCATCGGGCAGTTTTCCGCCGCACAGTGCTCCGAGGTGCAGGAAGCATTTTCGCCGTTGAGGCGGGACCAGGCCAGCCGTTCGCCCGGCGTGCGCAGGTTCAGCTCGGCCACATCGCCAGTTTCGGTGGTAGGCAGCCAGAGCAGGATGCGCGCATAGAGGGCCATCTCGTCAGAATTGCTGGGGCCGCTGTGGCGCATTTGCTGAAAAAGCCGGGTACAAACATAGTTGCGCTTGCCTTTGCGTACGGCCGCACGCAGCTCAAACGGCAGCACTTTTTGCAGTTCGGGAATGTCTTTGCCAATGAGCTGGTCTTGCAGGTTGATGGTGTTGGTGGAGATGACCACGCGACGGCCGTTTTCCACCGCCCAAAACGCTGCCGGAATCAGGTAAGCCATACTCTTGCCCGTGCCAGTGCCCGCTTCCACCATCACATGCGCCCCATTGTTGAAGGCATCCACCACGGCATAGAGCATGTCCACCTGCTGCGGCCGGTACTCAAACGAGGCAAACAGCTGGCTGAAGTTGCCGCCCGGCTGGATCAGGCTGGCCACCAGTTCACCATCCAACAGGCGCGGCTTTTCGGCGGGCACAGAGGGCTTGCCTTCCAGCTTGCCGGGGTTAAACAGCCGGGGCAGCCGCCCACGATGGCGCAAATCTTTGCCCTCAAAGGCGGTGCGCACCCGCTCGGCCAGAATATCTTCAAAAAAGATGGTTTCCGGCCAGGCCAGCCGCCGCCCCGCTTCCACCAGTTCATCAATCTGGCTAAGCTGCAACTGGAGCGCCCGTTCACGCAGGGCCAGGAACAGCTCCACCGTTTGCTCGGCATCGTCCAGGGCACGGTGGGTCTGGCTGCCGTTGGGGTTGGGCAGCCCCAAATAGTGCACCAGCGATTCCAGGTTAAACCGCCCGGCATCGGGGAAAAGGATGGAGGCCAGCGTCACCGTATCCAACCGGTGGTTACCCACCCCCAGCCGCTCCATCTCCAGAAAGCCCAGGTCAAAGTCCACGTTATGCCCCACCAGCACATGATCGCCAATTTTGGGGCGCAGCCGGGAGCGCAGGGTAAACATCGTGGGCGCTTCATCCACCATGGCCTGGGTGATGCCGGTCATCTGGGTAATGAAGGGTGGCACCGGCCGGTGCGGGTTCACCAGCGAGGAAAACTCGTCCAAAATATCGTTACCGCGCAGGGTAATGGCGGCAACTTCAATGATGCTGTCGGTTTGCGGGTCCAGCCCCGTGGTTTCTACATCAACAACGACGTATGTGGTGGCAGTCATAGGAAACAATCCATCTTAATTTCTAAAGGCGAAGATTATAGCACAAACATTCTACCGAAAAGGGATCGTTAACAATTTCTGATCATTACCTGGCCAAAGTTGACACACCTGGTTATGTATGCCATAATGCGCCAATCATTTCCAATTTATTGATAGGCCAAATTTTTCTGGCCCGCTATCTTTATGATGAGGAGGTGGTGCTGATGGATAGTAAGTTATCTAAACGCACCGTAGCGCTACCTTCTCGGATGAGTGAGTAGCGCTACGGTGCACGCAAGGGCCCTGTTCTCGGTCAGGGCCCTTGTTTTTGTTTGGGGCAAGAACGAATCTACTGCATTTCCCCGGAAACTCCTTA
>CAUJGI010000803.1 GCA_963169155.1 Chloroflexota bacterium | reverse complement strand
TTGCCCAGGTCCACACCCAGCGATACCACGCGGCGCAGCTTGGTGCGGAATTCGGAGCCGCTGGTGGCGGTGACAGTGATGACGTTGGGCGAAACGAGGATGTCCAGCCAGTCACAGCCCAGTCCGGTGCCAATGCGGTGTACTGACTCTTCGACCCGCTGGCTGGTGGCGCCGTGCTGCAAGAGCAGCTGTCCGGCCCACAGGCTCAGGTCGATGATGTCGCGCAGCTCGTGGTAGGCAAGCGGCCGTTTGTGACTGACGTCGTGTTCGGGATGAATACCCGGCGGGTGTGCGTGTTCCATGCCCGTACTATAGCGCGTTCACTTTTGGCTGGCGACTGGCGATTTGGCTGAAAAGTGTTGTGGGGAGTGAGTGAAAAGTGATAAGTGATAAGTAAAAAGTGGACTTATCACTTATCACTTTTCACTTTTTACTGTTCTTCCTGCCCGTAATAAAACGCCCCCGGAAAATCCTCCGCCACTTCTTTCTTCTTGCCGCTCCATTCGTGGATGTTGAGGCGGTAAACGGCCGTACGCTTCAGCTCTTCTGGGGTGATGCCCCGGTAATCCTTGTCTGGTTTCAGGTGGGGGGCGTATTTGTCCAGCAGCAGCTGGAGGCCGTGTTGGGCTTCGTTGGGGTCGTCGATGGTAACGGCCGTACCAAACACCGTCACCCCGCTGTACTCCACGCTGAACTCCAGCGCCTCTTTGGCGGGCAGCAGGCGGCCCATCTCAAACACGGTGAAGCAGATTTTGGTTTCCGCGGCCAGGTTGGCCGGGGTACGGCCGACGCGGGCGGTGTGCATGTAGATGGCGTGGGCCGTTTCGTCGTAGACAAATAAGTTGCTGTTAAGGAAGGGCTGGTCGCCCTGGTTGAAGGCCAGCACGCCCACCGGGGCGCGGTGCAGCAGGGCGCGAAGCCACGCCTCGTCGGTGACAGCGCGGTCAGCGCGGCGGACTTCGGTATTGGCTAGTTGGGTGTACTCTTTCATCATTGCTCCAGTTGGAGGTGCGACGCACTTTATAAGTGCGTCGCACCTGGTTTAGATGGTTAACTCGCCGCGCAGGACGGTAACGGCCGTTCCGCCCACTTTCACGGTTTCAATATCCTCCGGCGGGCCGACGATTTCCACCTGGGCCTGGCCGGGACGGTTCATCCAGTGGCCCTGCTCGGCGATGAAGGTGGGTTTGCTGAGCAGGCGGTGGTGCCATAAATAGGCGGCCATGCCGCCGGTGGCCGAGCCGGTAAACGGATCTTCCATCGTGTCTGGCGGCACGCCGAAGTGGCGGGCAAAGGTGTCGCCCTGGTCGGTGATTCCTTGCTGGCAGAACAGATGCGGGCTGAAAAAACCGGCGTTCTGGCGAAAGGCGGGGTAGGTGGCGGTGTTCAGCCGGGCGCGGCGCAGGGCGTCCAAATCGCGCACGGGAATCATGAGCTGCGGCGTGCCGGTGCTGACAATTTGCGGCAGAGCGCCGGGCAGGCAGTCGGCGGCGGTCAGGCCGAAGTGGGGCATCACTTCTTCTAGAGAGAGTGTTGCCCCAAATTCTGGCTTCTTCTGGCTCATCACAACCCGCACGCCGGTTTTTGTCGGGTACAGCTCGATCGGAATTGGCCCCACTTGCAGTTCCAGCGAGATTTTCGTGTAATCACTTCGTAAGGCAATGTCGCCGCGCTCGACGAGGGCATGAATGGTGGCGACGGTGGGGTGGCCCGCCAGGGGAATCTCCTCGGCGGGGGTAAAGTAGCGCGCCCGCACATCGGCAATCGCCGATTTGAGCACAAAGGCGGTTTCAGACAGGTTCATCTCTTTGGCGATGGCCAGCATTTGCTCGGCGCTTAGGTCGTCTGCATCAAAAATGATGGCGCACGGATTTCCGGCTAACGGCCGTTCCGTAAACGCATCAACCTGCATAAAAGGGTAGGTAGGCATGTGGATTCCTCAGGCAAAGACCCGAAGGGTTTGGCCTCTTTCTGGCCAGGTTGACCCAAGAAAAACCCTTCGGGTCTGGTGGTTACTAAGTTTCGGCAGGCGCAAAAAAGACCAAAATTTTGAGCGCTTCGGTTATGGAATGGAATTTGTGCGGTATGTGCGCCGCCACAAAAACGATGCTGCCCGGCTGCACCGGCTGGGTTTCGTCGCCCACGTCAATCTGCCCCTGGCCGCTGACGATGTAGTATACCTCGTCCTCGTCGTGCGGCTGCTGCGGGTCTACGCTGCCCGCCGGGAGCACATACAGCCCCAGGCTCATGGAGGGATGACGCAAAAATTCCAGATACGGCCGTTCCCCAGCTGCCTGCTGTGCCACTAGATCGTCAATTTTGAATGCTTCCATGGTTGAAACCTTTTGTAATTGAGTAATTAGTAATTGAGTAATTGCCCAATTACCAATTACCAATTGCTAATTACCAAACTCACACCCTTACCAGCTTCACCACATCCCCCACGCGAATCAAACCGGGGCGTTCGGTGCTGCTGTGTACGCCCGCGCAGTTTTCCCGCAGCTGAGCGACGGTTTTGAGCACGGCCGTTTCTTTTTCGCTGGTTTCAGGATCGATGTTGATCATCACACAGCGCGGGATGCGCCGGTTGAGGCGGATGCGCAGACCCTCTTCCTCACTGCCAAACACCAGGCTGCTGTTCAGCCAGCGTTCTTCGACAAAGGGCTGATCGTCAAACGGTTCGATGAGGATATTTTGGCGGAAGCGGATCGGTGTGACGGCCGTTCCAATCAGCGTGCTCAGTTCGGCTACCGTGGCGGTGCTCATAACGGAAATTACCTGGCTGTCAAATGCGCCGCGCCCGATTTTGATGAGGTTGACCGGCTTGCCGTAAGCGTCAGCCAATTCCTGGTTCAGTTCGGGGGCGTGGATGGAGAGGATACGGCCGTCTGGCGTCTTCACCGCCACTGGCGAATCAGCCACCTCTTCCGGCTGCGTGTAGCGCGGCGTGTACCGCAGCATCTGCGGTACCTCGCGCCCCGTCAGCCAGGGAAAGCCGGAGCGATTGTCTGAGCGCACAAAGGCATAGCGCCGGTCACCATCCAGCCCATGCCAGTAGCCATGTGCCTCTTGCAGCATTTCGCCGCGCATCGACTTCACCGGAAAGCGATACAGTTCTTTTACAACACCAACTTCTACAAATTCTTCAATCATTTTCACCTCAAAAGTGGGGAAGTATGCAACTGTTCAGGTTTTCAAGTGTCAGGTAAACATGAGGACTTGAAAACTTGAACACTGGGAGACTTGTTACCCCAACAGCCACAACAACCCCATCCCCACCGCCAGCGTCCACAAAATATTTTGCGTGCGCCAGGCGACCAGGATGGCGGCCAGA
>CAUJGI010000802.1 GCA_963169155.1 Chloroflexota bacterium | reverse complement strand
AACTGCTGTTTTTGCGCCACCACTTTTGCCAGGACGGGGAATTCTGTGATTCAATTGGTTCTAAAATATCTGTCACCAAAATACCTTTATCTCTTGGCTGGAAAACGTTGTTAATATCCGTCCAATATAACCTTCGGCGAGATTGAGCAGAGAGCAATGCAGAGTCAATCATTATTGGCTCAACCCCAATAATGGATGTCATGTTGTTTTTCCTTTGCAATAAACCTCCGGGAGGTTTCAAGCGTGATCGTTTTCAAAGCCTCCCGGAGGTTGGTTTCCTAAAAAGGCAGCTTGTCGGTGCTGTTGATGAAGTTGACGCCTTGTTTTTCGAAGTCGGCGAAGCGGGCCTGGGCAATGGCGTGGAAATCGACGTCCGGGTGCAGCACGGGCGACGTGCAGTCACGCAGAAAATAGATCTTCCGTAACGCCTCCGGCTGCCCACTGAAATCTTCCACCAGGTCCTCGACCGTTTCCAACACGCAGTGGCTCTCGGCCTCCCCGGCGATGACAACCACATCAGCCTGGGCCAGGGTATCCAGGAACGGTTTGTTTTTGCCGCCCATCGGGTGGTTGGGCACGGGCACCTCCGGCTGGATGATGGAGTAATGCTCGGTGAGCGGGATGCTGCCCTTGGTGAGCCAGGTTGGCTGGGTTTTGCGGGCGATGCTGTGGTAGAGAACGGCCGTAAACAACTCCGGGTCCAGCGCATTGCCAACCGAGCCAATCATCACGTGGTAGGGCCAGATGGTGAGCTTCTTTTTGGCTTCCTGCTCCAGCTGCTTGACGTAATTGGTAGACTGCACCGGGGCTACCAGGGGCCGCCATTTGCCCTGCTTGATGTCATCGTAGGTGATCAGGGTGAACGGTGCCGGGTGATTGCCTGCTTCGTCAGCCCACCACGCCGGGTGGAAAATCTGGTGGGGTAGGTGGGAATCCAGCGAGCAGGTGATGTTGGTGATGCGCTCGGCGTTGTTGTAGATGAATTCAATGGTGCGCTGGATGTCACCCATCGCGCCAGGCACATACAGGCTGCCTTTCTCGTGGCAAAAATCAACCTGCATGTCGATGATGACCAGGTGGACATTTTCTTTGTCCTCCACGGCGGGCTTCAGGCCTGCGGTGGTGGCTTCGGCGGCGATGGTAGCCACGTCGGGATAGTACAGCGTGTCAATGCGGCTGGGATCGTAAAAAGTGGGGAATTTGCTCATGGTTGAGGCTCCTTTTGATACAAAATTGTTAGACATTCACAATAAGTGTTTGTATTACACTAAATAAGATGTGGGCAGTATAGTGTATTAAATACACTTTGTCAAGCGATGGCTACAACGAATTAGAGTAACAAACGAATTTTTTTTCTTAATTCGTTATCTACTCACATTCGTTGTTGTCAATCTTTAGAGCGATTTAGCGATGACGATGCTGGCGTGGGACGTGGTGTCGTGGTGATAAGCCCCGTCCATGTCGATGATGGTGGTAAAGCCGGATTTGATCCAGAAGCGCAGGGCGGGCCAGTTTTTGAGGAAGACCTCCAGCCAGATGGCCTGATGGCTGGAGGCTTTGGCTTGCTGTGCCAGACCGGCGACCAGTTCTGTACCGCAGCCGCCTTTTTGGTGGTCAGGATGCAGGACAAACATGGAAATGAAGAGGGTGTTGGGCTGGGGGTTGTTATGATAGCAGTGGAAGTAGCCGATGATTTGGTTTGCCTGGCGGATGGTTTGTAGTTGGAAACGGCCGTTCCCCACTCCATCACCCATACTTTTTGTCACCAACCCGGCAAACTCCGCCTCTGGGTAAACCTTAAACGTAGGGTCCCACGGCTCGACGTGGCTGCACGCGTTAAAAATGGCCATGAGCTGGGGCACGTCGGCCAGGGTGCCATCGTGAATGGTGAGCCGGGTGGTTTGCCAGACAGCGGGGAGGCGGTTCATGCGGCCTCCTGCGGCGCGATGCGCCAGTAAACGTTTTTGTCGCGGTCCATCAGCTTGTGGTCGATGAGAAAGCGGCGCAGCGAGGCAAAGTCGGGATGGAGCTGTTTGAGGATTTCGTTGAGTTCAGCTTCGGGGTAGCGCATATCAAACGCAAAATGGCTGGCCACCCACTTCATGATGACAAACTGCTTTTTGTAGCGTACCGGGATTTGGGTGAGACGGCCGTTTTCCACAAAGTTGCTCAAAATCTTCTGCTCCCACTCGTTGGTGCTGTCGTCAGGCACCAGCTCGGCCAGCTGCGCCTGCGACAAAATATCCTTGCTCATGCTTTCCAGCACCTTCACATTCAGCCAATAGATGCGGTTATTGCCCTCGGCGCGCACGTCAATCAGACCCAGATCTTTCATCGCCGCCAGGTGGTGGGAGACGGTTGGCTCGCGCAGTTCCAGCAGAGCGGCCAGTTCACCCACGCTGCGCTCCTGGTTGGCCAGCAGCCCCAAAATTTTCAGGCGGCTTTCGTTGCCCAGCACCTTAAAAAAGCTGAGCAGTCGTTGAAACTGTTCGTCACTCATGGCTGCGGCTCCACTTTCTGGTAAATGCCCCGGCTGCGGGCCATGAAGCCCCAATCCACCAGCAGGCGGCGCATTTCGGCGAAGTCGGGATGGGCTTGAGCCAGTCGTTGGTTGACCTCTTTTTCTGGGTAGCTGACGTTGCTGTCAAACCGCTCGACCAGCCAAGCGGCCACTTCGCGCAGCTCGGCGGCATTTTCTGGCAGCTTTTTCAGGCGGGGGCCGTCGGTGTAGTGGCGCATGACGCGCTGGCGCAGCGTTTCCTGGCTGTTGGAATCACCCCGGTGAAAGACGGCGCGGTTGAGCTGCTCCAGACCATCCTGGTTGAGCTGGTAGGTGTAGGGGGCCGTTTCCGTGACCAGGTTGGCCTGTTTGAGGCGGTTGATGTGTTTGACAACGGCCGTTTCCTTCACACCCACCCTTCGGGCCAATTCGGGAACGGCCGTGGCTCCTTCCGCCACAATGCCCAAAATATGCAGCCGCTCGCGCTGGCCCGCTGCCTGCAAAAATGTAGTCAGTGCTTTAATTTTTTCTTGTTCCATTTTTCATCCCAAATCTATTTAGATAAAAATCTAAATAGAAGAATATCTAAATTGTTTTGCGCTGTCAAGCTGATACTGCTTTTGATCGCTGCTCCATTGAAAATAGGACGCGGATTAACGCTGAGGAACGTGGATTAAATCTGGTAAATCTGCTGATTTTCATTCATGGTGTTGAGCTTGCGGTCATGAGGTCTCCTTCGTAAAATCCCGCTATGAGTTTCAGCAGCGTTATCTGGCAAACGGTTCTTTTTTTCCTTACCTTCTGGCTGGGCTGTTATTTGATTGCTCGTGATCCGGGCCGGTTGCAGCTGTGGCTGGCAGGATTGGGTATGCTGGCCTTTGCCGCCGGAGTGGCCGCCTTGCTGCTGGGCACCTTTGCGCCATCGGCCAGCCTGGCGCTGACGCTGTACCG
>CAUJGI010000801.1 GCA_963169155.1 Chloroflexota bacterium | reverse complement strand
CGCATCCTTGATCTGACGTAACCACAACAGATACCACAATCTCTTCCGCTGATGTAGGCGCGGTGAATTCCGTAATGCTTTTTTGCGGCGCACTCAGCAGGCTCATGTCGGGTGCGGTCCATTGATACCGCCAGCCGAAGCTGGTGGGCTTCACCGCTAGCGAAATTATTTCTCCAGGGGCTGGATTTGTATTTCCCTGTATGGTCACGGACTCCGGGCAGCTCAGGCTGGGCAAGATTTGACTGCTCGAAACAGCATCTGGTGTGACGGTACGAGCACAAGCGGTGATCAGGAGAATCACGGTTATCCAAACTGCAAACTTCTTTTGGTTCATGTTTATTTTCCCTATGAGGTTTTTGGCTATGGCGTAAAGCTTACGAAATACCCGTAGGAAATCGGCTGATCGTTATACAACAGGGTAACAACAATCTTATCTTCATTAACCGACGAATCTAACCTCTGGTATACGGCAGTCCGCGGACTATCTGGCTCAGTTCCTCCTTCAACCGCTTCCCACCTGACCTCAAGGCGCTCATCTTCTGCAACAAACTTCTCACAATCTTCTGATAATGCTTCAGTCGGCCAAAGCAAGGACAGGTTCAGAGACTGTAGTGCCGCCGAAATGTCTTCCGTCCCACCCTCATCAATAACGTACGATGTGCCATTCTCATCGGTGATTTGCAGCTGCGGCACGGCCGTTTCCAAACACGCCACACCATCCGCCACAGAAAAATCGGGCTCCTCTGCGCCACTCCGCCCTACCGGGAAATACAAAAGCAACACGGTTGTGATGCTCACAATTAAGAGAAGCGTCGCCAGCGCCACGGTCCTTTGGCGGGACCAACTCGCCCATCGCACCTGGCGCTGTTTCTTTTGTTGGGCAACAATTTCCTGGCGAAGCGGAACGGCCGTTTCATGTCCCTCCACCGTTTGCAGCAAAGCCAGCGCCTCCGACCAGCGCGCCTGATCGACCGCTTGCCGCACCTGCTCCAGCACTTCGTCGATTTTTTCCGCCAGCTGACCCAACAACCGGTGGACATCCTTGTACTTCGGTTCTAACCGATCCGTCTCTTCCAACAACTGCTGCGCCACCACCCATTGTTCTTGCCCCAGCGCCTTCTGACCCTCGGCATACAGCTGCTCGGCCTGCTTTTTCTGCGCAACGTAATCTAGCAAATCGTCTCGTTCCGACGAAGGGGGCACTTGCAGCAGAAAATGGGACGCATCGTCCCACCGTTCTTCCTCAATAGCCATCCGGCTGCGGTGGAAAACGCCTGATTCCATTTTACGCCGTCCAGCGCGTTCTAAAGACGCCCGCACGGCCGAATCATACGGCCGTATCTCCAGCGCCTGCGTGTACGAGGCAATCGCCTCGCCCCACTGCTTCTCTTTATAGCTGTCATCGCCGTGCTGGCGCAGCGTTTCGAAGGCATGGCTCTCTCGCGCCTGATTCAGGCGCGAGATTAGCTCACTGGCCGTAGCAAAACGGTCGCCCGGCTGCTTGGCCAGCGCCGTGGCGAAAATAGTGTCAAACTTCGGCGGCAGCGCCGAGTTTACCGAGGTGATGGGTGGGGCTGGCTGGGTTTCAATGCTGGCGCGCAGCTCAGCTACGGCCGTTTCCGGGAAAGGCCGATGCCGGGTCAACAGCTCAAACAACAGCACTCCAAACTGATATATGTCCGTTTGCGGTGAGGCTGGCTCACCCTGCCACTGCTCGGGAGCCAGATATGGCAGATACCCCAACGGATCCTCTTGAGCCACCACCAGTTCGGTTAGTTCGGCCAGGCAGTTGATATGAAAATCGGCCAGATAGCCATTGCCTGCGGTGTCTAGCAACACGTTGCCCAGGTTCACGCTGCCATGCGTGTACCGGCTCTGGTGGATAGCATCCAGCGCCTGCGCCAGCCGTTCCCCCAGCTGGCAAACCGCCTCCAACGAAATCGTGCGCTCCTTGCGCAATCGCTCCCGCAGTGAAGCGCCCTCCATAAACCGCAGCGCCAGGTAAGGCTGGCCATTGTGCAAATCCACATCGTACACGGGCACAACGGCCGTATGCTGCACGCTGGTGATCACCTGCTTTACCTGCTGAAAGCGACGCCGGTAGGCCAAATTGCGGATCAGCCGATGCTTCATGATTTTCAGCGCCACGTCTCGGTCTTCAAACAAGTCGCGCGCCAGATAAACTATCGCCAGGCTGCCGTGCTGCAGTTCCTCTTTGATTTCATACCGATTTTTGATCTTTTCTGGACGCAGTAACCTGGCGATGGCTTCCGCCAGTTCCAGCGGTGTGGCGTAGCGATCCAGCGGATTTTTAGCCATCGCTTTGGCCAGAATGGGCTGAATCTTGCGCGGCAGCCGTGGGTTGATGGCATACGCTTCCGGGAGTGGGCTGTGTACGTGGTTCTCTAAAAGAACCTGCATGTCAGCCCCGGGAAACGGCCGTTCCCCCGTCAACATCTCAAACAGCGTCACCCCCAGCTGATAGATATCCGTCGCGACGCCAACCTTCTCTTCTTTCCATTGTTCTGGGGCCATGTAGAAGGGCGAACCCCCAAAAGCGGAGGGAATCTGGCCCGGTTCGAGGCTGTTCAGAGGGGCGGCCAGGCCAAAATCGGCCAGGAAAACCGTGCCCTCTTCATCCAGCAAAATGTTGGCGGGCTTGATGTCGCGATGGATTGTGCCCTGGTGGTGGGCATACGCCAGCGCCGCAGCCAGACGGTTCAAAATCAGGCTGGCATCTTCCAAGGGAATCATTTTGTTCCGCTTCAGCCACTCATGCAGCACATCCGGCATCAGGCGCATCACCAGGTAGAGCTGGCCCGTAACCTCATCTTCACCAAAATCGTGGACCGGCAAGATGGCCCGGTGCTCCAGTCGGGCAATGGTTTTGGCTTCGCGCCAGAACCGTTCCTTAAAACGCGCATCCCTAGAGAATTTTGTGCGGATAATTTTGAGGGCAACCAACCGCTCCATCACCGGGTCGTAGGCTGTGTAAACCTCAGCCATGCCTCCCTGACCCAGCATATTTTTGATTTCGTACCGGCCAAATGTTGTGAACGTCATCCGTTGAGCCCTTTGAAATCGTTTTCCCAAAACCTGCACAGACGTTTAACAAACTTGGCAGGTTTGTTGCCACATTGTCAGGTGAGTCGTCTTCTTTCAATTGCAACTGCGCAGGTAAAGCCAAAGAGAGAGCCTATCCGGGGCACTGACCATTCAACTGGCAATGTTCTTTACGGCCGTTGACATCCCGGTAACGCATAAGCCAAAAACGGCCGTGGCCACCGCAGGCGTCTCAAAAATTGTATGAAATTTCGCCACTACAACTAGAATGCTTCCGATAAAAAGCGCAACTGCCTGGCATTATACAGAACTCCCGACCTTAAAGTCAAAACCACACCAAATCTGACAAATGATCTAACAATCTGCGGCCAGCCGCTTGCCCCCCGGCGCGGCTGGGGTAATATCAGCCCATGTTATTCTCACAATACCTCGTTATTTTGCGCGGCGGCGGCGATCTGGCCACCGGCGTTGCCTACCGTTTGCACCAGGCCGGCTTCCCCCTCATCGTGCTGGAACTGCCCCAGCCGCTGGTGGTGCGGCGAAAAGTGGCGTTGGCCACGGCCGTTCTCGAACACCAGGTCACCATCGAAACCCT
>CAUJGI010000800.1 GCA_963169155.1 Chloroflexota bacterium | reverse complement strand
AGGTGCAGCGCGGCGCGGCGCAAGGCAAAGGGATCGTTGGACCCTTTGGGCGCCAGTCCGGCGGCAAACAGCCCGGCCAAACTGTCCAGGCGATCCGCCAGAGCCAGGGCCAGACCGGCCCGGCTGCGGCTGACGGCGTTGTACTGTCCGGCAATCGCCTCGGCCACGGCGTCACTTTCGCCGCTGCGTTTGGCGTAAAGGCCACCCAAAATGCCTTGCAAGGAGGTCATTTCGACCACCATGTTGCTGGCTAAATCGGCTTTAGAGAGGGCGGCGGCACGAACGGCCGTGGCCGTTTCCTCCTCACTCAAATCCAGCATGTTGGCAATGGCGGGCGTGAGTTTTTCCAGGCGGTGCACTTTGTCCAGCATGGAGCCCAGTTTGGCCTGGAAGGTGAGCGTGTCCAGCTCGGGCAGAAAATCGGCCAGCTGGCGCTGGCTGTCTTTGCCGTAGAAAAATTCGGCGTCGGCAAAGCGCGCTTGGAGCACGTGCTCGTTGCCGTTGACCACAAAATTCAAATGCTTCTCATCCCCGTTGCGCACGGCGATGAAGTAGGGCAGCAGCTCTGTTTGGTCGTTGTAGACCGGGAAGTAGCGCTGGTGTTTGCGCATGACGGCTACCAGCACCTCGGCGGGCAGAGCCAGGAAGCGCTTGCTGAAACGGCCGCGCAGGGGTGTTGGTTTTTCCACCAGGTTGGTCACTTCGTCGAGTAAGGCCGGATCGTCGGGGATGGTACCACCCATCTCGGCGGCGAGCTTTTGCGAAACGGCCGTAATCTGCTCGCGCCGCTTGTCCTGGCTGATGACGATGCTGTTGGTGCGCATCAAACCGCCGTAGCCGCGCGCTTCTTCAACCACAATTTCGGGCGAATCATACGGCCGCAGCCCCCGGCTGACGCGTCCGCTGTTGACGCCGGCATAGGTGAAAGGCACGATATCCGAGCCAAACAGGGCCACAATCCAGCGCAGCGGGCGGCTGTAGCTGAGGTTGGTCTGGTTCCAGCGCATGGAGCGCTCAAACTTGAGCCCGGCGATGAGGTCGGGCAGGCGTTCGGCTAAGACGGTGATGGCGGAACGGCCGTCTTCGCGCACTACAGCCGAAATGTAGCGCTTGTCGCCTTCTTGCACGATTTGCAAATCGGCCACATCCACGCCCTTGCCCCGAGCAAAACCGATGGCGGCCTGGGTGGGTTTGCCGTCGGCGTCGAAGGCGCGGTCGGCGGGCGGCCCTTTGGCCACGCTTTCAAGGTCGGGCTGGCGACCGGCCAGGGCGTGCACCTGCACCACCAGGCGGCGCGGCGTGCCGTCGATGTCGATCCGGTCGTAGCTGAGGCGGGCGTTTTTGAGGAGGGTGGGAACGGCCGTGGCCAGCTGCTTCAACGCGGCGTCCAGGTCAGACACGGGCAGCTCTTCCGAACCAATTTCCAGCACAAACGTCTGCGGCGCATCGGAGGTGTTTGGCTCCACCAGCTGCGGGCGGCTGATGGCCACCACCGGTTCCCGGTCGCCGTTGCGCAGCGGGAAGCCCAGTTCCTCGCGCTGGGCCACGTACAGCTCAGACACCTGCCGCGCCAGGCCGCGCATCCGGCGGAAGTAGTTGGCCCGCTCGGTCACCCCCACCGCGCCGCGGGTGTCCAAAATGTTGAACAGGTGGGAGCATTTCAGGTTGTAATCGTGCGCGGGAATGACCAGCCTGGCTTCGATGCACCGTTTGGCTTCGCGCTCGTAGGTATCGTAAATCTGGCGAATGCTGTCCACGTCGGCGACGTCAAAATAGTAGCGGCAGTGCTCGATTTCGCTTTGCAGCAGTACGTTTTCATAGCTGATGCCGCTGCCGTAAGCCATCTCCCAGACGCTGTCGACGCCTTGCAGCGCCAGGGCAATGCGGTCCAGACCATAGGTGATTTCCACCGAAACGGGGTCTAGGGTGAGACCGCCCGCCTGCTGGAAGTAGGTGAACTGGGTGATTTCCTGGCCGTCGAGCCACACTTCCCAGCCGAGGCCCCAGGCACCCAGCGCCGGGCTTTCCCAGTTGTCTTCGACAAAACGGATGTCGTGGTGGCGCGGATCGATGCCGATCGCTTCCAGGCTTTTGAGGTACAGCTCCTGCGGGTTGCCCGGATCGGGCTTGAGGATGACCTGGAGCTGGTGGTGCATCTGCATGCGGTTGGGGTTGTCGCCGAAACGGCCGTCGTCCGGCCGGATACTCGGTTCGACGTACACCACAGTCCACGGCTCTGGCCCCAGCACACGCAGCACCGAAGCGGGATTCATCGTGCCCGCGCCGACCTGTACGTTGTACGGCTGCTGTACCAAACAACCTTGCAGCTTCCAGTAATCAAGCAGCTTTAAAATAATGTCTTGAAAAGTCAGCGTTTCACTCATGCACACCTTCGATGGAATTTAATCAAATGAACAGCGGATGATTATAGCATGAGGGCAAACGGCTGACATCTTGCGGGATGAAATATGATACAATGCGCCTTGATAAATTTATTGAGTGATTTGCGGAGAACTAAACATGCTCAACATTCACAAAGAATATATTGTTGATGATAACGGCAACCCGACGAAAGTTATTTTGCCTTTGGCAGATTTCCGGCTTATCGAGGAAATGTTGGGTCTTGATCTTGACGAAGAAGCGATTTCTGACTTAAAAGCCGCTAAAAGCGATCGGGAAAAAGATAAAGAAGCTGCCTTCATTGAGTTGGATGATATTTAATGAGTCGCGTTGTTGTCCACAAACGGGCAGCAAAATTTCTCGAAAATCTGCCCAATCCAGCAAAAGCAAGAATAAAAACAGCATTATCTCTACTGGCCTCGGATCCCTTTAAATACCCAGGGATTATCCGCATGGCTGGTGATTGGTCTGGCTATTACCGAATCCGCATCGGTTCAACCCGCGTGATTTTCTGGTTTGATGAGAGTGAAGACATTCTCTATATCGATCATATTGGGAACCGGGGAGATATTTACAAGAAGTGAGATGTCACTCAGTTGGGGGCAGCAGGAGGGCGGCTTCCTGGCGGAGGCGGTGGAGGAATTCGACGGATTTGAGGTTGCGTTCCAGAACGTAGGTGATGTAGTAGTGCATCACGTTTTCTAGCTCGGTGTGCACGGGGCGTTTGAGGCGCAGGTTATGCACGGTGTCCCACGGCCGTGTTTGCAGATAGCGCAGGACTTTGGTGGTTACGGCCGCAATCCCCACCGCCCGCCTATCTTCCTCACGACAGTTGGGACACAAAATCCCGCCCAGCTCCCCGCTAAAAAACTGGTCCTGTTCCTCAATCGGCTCGCCGCAGGAGACGCAGTGGAACAACTGCGGCCGAAAACCAGCCAATCCCAGCAAACGCAGTTCGTAAAAACGAGCCACCAGCAGCACATCCTCGTGGGTGGTCAGCCAGCCCAGGCCATCGGCCAGCAGCTGGTAGATGCCAGTGTGTTTGTCCTCTTCCACCGTAAATCGATCCAGCAGTTCCACCAGATAGGCAGCGTAGGTGGTCAGGATAAGGTCGTCGCGTAGGGCGGCGTAGGGCTGCACCATTTCGGCCTGGGTAAGAATGGGAATGTCGCGCCCGGTGGCAAAGAGAAAGTTGGCGCGCATGAACAGCTCCACGTAGCCCGTTTTGCGGCTTTGCGGCTTGCGCGCGCCTTTGGCCACGGCTTTGATTTTGCCAAAGTCGCGGGTGAAGAGGGTGAGCAGGCGGTCGGCTTCGCCAAAGTCGGTGCGGCGTAACACAATTGCTTCACTGCGGAAAGTACGTTCTCGTGCCATGGGCGAAGT
>CAUJGI010000799.1 GCA_963169155.1 Chloroflexota bacterium | reverse complement strand
CGCCGATGGTACCGGGCTGACCCGGCGTGAAGACGATGGCATACCAATTTGGGCGGCGTGGCACGGCCGTTTCCAACCCACCAACCGCCTGCTTGCCACCTTCCGCAGCCAGCCGCTTTTATCCAGCTTCCAGCAGGTTATCGCCGACTTTCGGCCCGATGTGGTGCATGTGCAGCATTTGATGGGCCTGCCCACGCAGCTGCTCGATTTTTTGCACAAACAGCATATTCCCTACGTGGTGACGCTGTGGGATTTTTGGTGGATTTGCGCCAATGCCCAGCTGCTCACCAACTACGACCAGACGCTGTGCGCTGGCCCCGACCGCTTCCTCAACTGCGCCAAATGTGCCCTGGCGCGGGCCAACCTGCCCCAGTTTGCCCCGGCGCTCCCGGCGTTGGCACTGCCGCTGGCGTGGCGTAACGGCCGTCTCCACCACGCCCTCCAGCAAGCCAGCCAACTCATCGTCCCGGCCCACTTTGTGAAGCAGTGGTATGTGGACCACGGGCTGCCTGCTGGCAACATCAAGGTGCTGCCGCCGGGCCTCGATTACCCCGCAAAACCGACCACGCCGCCCCACGCCAACTTCCGCGTCGGGTACGTGGGCGGGCTGTCCTGGCAAAAAGGGGTGCACGTGCTGGTGGAAGCGTTTAACCAGCTGCCGGAAACGGCCGAGCTGTGGCTGGCGGGTGATCCTGATTTTGATCCTGCTTATGTCAAGCAGCTTAAAGATACGGGACGAGCCACCTTTTTGGGCAAGCTCGATCGGCAGGAAGTTTGGCAAATGCTGGCCCAGGTGGATGTCATCGTCGTGCCCTCGCTCTGGTACGAGACCTTTGTTTTTGTCATCTCCGAGGCGTTTGCGCTGGGTGTACCGGTGGTGGCCTCAGACCTGGGCGTATTGGCCGAACGGGTGCGCCACGGCGTCGATGGCCTGCTCTTCCCGCCCGGCGACGTCGCCCAACTCGCGCAGGTGCTGCAATCCCTGCATGACGAGCCTGCTTTACTGGCCCGGTTGCGCCAAAACATACCGCCGATCATCACCGTAGCGGAACACGCCGCAGTAGTCGCTGCGCTGTATGCCGAGGTTATTTACGCGCCGAAACAAGATGAGAAAACTGGAAAAGCATCGTAACGGCCGTTGGCCGATGGTATACTTTTGCCAAGAAAATTAACCGCAGGTTCTTTTGTTATGTCAACCAACACAAAAACCCTCCCCCAACACCCACCACTACCCAAATTTGACTCTGCCGAGTTGCAATCCATGTCAGGCAAGCTGCGCGAGCTGTATGCCTACCGTTTCCTTCTCAAAAATCTGGTCATTCGTGACCTGAAAGTGCGCTATAAAAATTCCTTCCTGGGTGTCATCTGGAGCTTGCTGAATCCCCTGCTCATGATGACGGTGTACACCGTGCTCTTCACCATCCTTATTCCCAATGAGGGCGTGGAGAAATACCCAATTTTTATTCTGGTAGCCCTCATTCCCTGGCAATTTCACACCAGCACCATGAACAGCAGCGTGCATGCTATAACCGGTAACGCGGCAATCATCAAAAAGGTCTATTTTCCACGCATTTTGTTACCCACGGCCACGCTGCTGTCTAACCTGGTCAACCTGCTGCTCGCCTCGGCGGTGCTGCTGGTGCTGCTGTTTGCCTTTGGCGTCGGTTTGACCATCCATGCCCTGTGGGTACCGGTCATCTTGCTCATCCAAATCATTTTTTTGCTGGGGCTAGCCTATTTTGTCGCCACGTTACAAACTTTCTACCGGGACACGGCCATGATTTTAGAGGTGGGGCTGCTGGCCTGGTTTTTCCTCACACCCGTTTTTTATCCGTTCGAGCGCTTTGGCACGCAGTCGGAACTGTTAGGCCTTGTCTTTAACCCGGCCCGGCTGATGCGCTGGCTCAATCCGATGGCGTCCATTATCGATGGGTACCGGACCGTTTTGTGGGGCACGGTCAGCAGCAATGGTCCGGCTTCGATGGATCCGTTGGCCCTGCTGCGCACGTTAGTTACGGCCGTTATCGTTTTCATCATTGGCTATACCGTCTTTAGCCGTTCCGAGCACCTCTTTGGCGAAAAGCTGTAAAACGTGGCCGGCGCTCAACCGACGATAGGTCTACCATATGGCGACAACCTCGCAGTTGGGTTTCTGGGGTTGATCGTCCATGTTATAATGCCCCGGCAGTCCAGAAACAAGCACAGTTATGGCTTGCTTCCTGGGTTTTTCCAAGGATAAAACGCAGAATCCGGTTCACAAGATTCAAACCTCAAGATTCAAACAGGCCAGTTTTTGTGAATGATTCCTGCTTTGTTTGTATAAAAAAGTAGATTTGAAAGTTATGTTTGCAACCTCAAAGATCCTTCGGTTGGCTCCCCGGTTTGTGGGTATGCTGTTCATTTTGATAATGGGAGTGATGGTTGGCTGTAATGCCCTTGCCCTCGATCCCCTGCCCACCGTGGCCCCGACTCGCGGCATGAGCGTCGCGGCCAACAACACCGCCACCCCAGAGCCCACCGGCGTGACGCCCACGCACACCGCGACGGAAACGCCCACGGAAACGCCGTCACCGGGGCCAAGCCCGACGCGGGATGCGGCGGCCACAGCCACGACAGCGGCCACCCATACGCCAGCGCCCACGTCTACCCCCACCAGCCTGCCGCAGCCGGAACCGGTGCTCACCATCACCGCGCCGGAAGATCTGTTGGAAGGCATTCCCACACCGTCAACGGCCGTTCCCACCGCCGTACCCACGTTCGAAATCCCTGAGACCACCACCAACATTCTGCTGCTGGGCAGCGATACCGCGCTCGGTTCTGACGATACCCGCACCGACACAATGATCATCGTCTCCATCAACGAAGACGGCCCCACTGCCTCCATGATCTCCCTGCCGCGTGACCTGTTTGTCTACCTTCCCGGCAAGATCATGAACCGGCTCAACACGGCGCTTTCGTTCGGCGGGGTGGACTTGCTCAAGCAGACCATTTTGTACAACTTTGGTATCCCCATCCACTACTACGCCCGGGTGGACTTTGAGGGATTTGAAACGGCCGTCGACGCCATCGACGGGGTAGACATTGCCGTGAGCTGCCGCCTGCAAGATTGGCGGCTCATCTCGCCCGAGCTGGACCCGCAAGACGAGGACAACTGGGCCCAATTTGCCCTGGAACCGGGCATGCACCACATGGACGGCGACACGGCGCTCTGGTTCGCCCGATCCCGCCTCTCCACCAACGATTTTGATCGCGGCCGCCGCCAGCAGCAGCTGCTGCGCGCCCTGCTCAACCAGGGGGTGGATGTGGGGCTCATTTCGCAGTTCCCCTCGCTGTGGGACGCCTACAAAAACAATGTCGAAACCGACATGGACATTGGCCGGATGCTCCAGCTGGCCTCTTTGGCCCCGGCCATCCGCAAAAATGGCGTACAGCATTTGTACCTGGTGCGCGGCATTATCCCCTGGGAAACGCCCGGTGGTGCCCAGGTACAGCTGCCCATTTGGGAAGGCGAAAACAATCTAGAAGAAACGTTTAGCCGCCTCTTCCGCGTCCCCGCCCTCAACCGGGCCAATCGCCGCCCCATCACCGTGGAGATTGTCAACGCCAGCGGCAGCCCGGACATGGCCCTGCTGGCCGCCGACACCCTGGCCTGGTACGGCTTTGTGCCAATCATCGGCGAAGAAGCGCCTACGCAGGCCACGACCCAGATGTTTTATTACCGGCCCAACTTCAAAGATTCATTCGACTGGATGATCAGCTGGATTTTTGACAAGTTCCGCAGCGAAATTCAGCTGACCGACGACGACACCTTTGAATACGAGTACAAAGTTATCCTGGGTGAGGATTACGATCCCTGCCTGAACCAGCTCTACCAACCGCAGGAATTCTTAACAGAACCATAAAGAATTTAGCATTGCGAAAACGGCCGTTCCCAGGCATAATCCCCGCCTTGAATGTGGCAGAGGATACGGCCGTTCCCCTTACAGTGATCTGAGCGACAAGCCCATTCCGGTGCTTGTCGCTTTTTGTGTAAACACGGGCCAGTCAGATTCCACACCTCAACACCTTGCGTCTGCAGCACAAAGCTTCATCAGGAGAAGACACCTTGAACGACAAACGCGAAATCTTCGGCTGGACCATGTACGATTGGGCCAATTCCGCCTTTAGCACCACCGTCGTCACCGCCCTGCTTGGCCCCTACATTTTGAACCTCGCCGAATCCAGCAGCAACCCGCTCATGCTTTTTGGCTTTCCCATCCAACCGGCCGCCATTTTCCCGGCCGCCACCTCCCTCTCGGTGCTGCTGCAAGTTTTTTTCCTGCCGCTGCTGGGCACCATCGCCGACTATACCAACCTCAAAAAGCGCCTGATGATGACCTTTGCCTACATCGGAGCCATCACCACCGTCCTGCTGTTTACCGTCCAGGCCGATATGCCCGTTATTGGCACCAACGGGGCCGTCCTGCTGGCCAGCGTCCTGGCCATCATTGCCAACCTTTGCTTTGGCGCGGCCATCGTCTTCTACAACGCCTTCCTGCCCGACATCGCCTCGCCCGACCAGCGTGACGCGGTGAGTTCGCGCGGCTTTGCCTTTGGCTACCTGGGCGGCGGACTGCTGCTGCTGGCCAACCTTGGTCTGCTCAACTTAATGGAAGATACCGGGCTGGCAGTGCGCATCAGCCTGGCCAGTGCGGGCATCTGGTGGATCGTCTTCACGTACCTGTTCCCCCAGCGCCGCCTGAAAGCCCGCGACGCGAATCGTCAGCTGCCTGCGGGCAGCACGCTGTTCTCACACGGCGTTCGCCAGATTGCGCACACCCTGCGCGACTTGCGTCAGAAATACCCCTCCACCCTGCATTACCTCATCGCCTACCTCATCTACAACGATGGCATTCAAACCGTCATCATCGTCTCCACCGCCTTTGCCGCCGATGAACTGGGCGTGGAAACCAGCAGCCTGCTGCTGCTGGTGCTGATGATTCAGTTTGTGGCGTTTGTGGGGGCCTTTGCCTTTGGCTTTTTAGCGCAGCGCATCGGCGCCAAGCGCTCCATCATGATCAGCCTGGTTGTCTGGTCTGCCCTGGTCATTTTTGCCTACGCCTTCCTGAACAACGAGACGCAGCTGTTCATCATGGGCTTTTTTGTGGCGATTGTGCTGGGGGGGTCGCAGGCGCTCAGCCGTTCGCTCTTCTCGCAAATGATTCCCGCCGACCACGAGGCGGAGTATTTTGGCTTCTACGAAATCAGCGAGCGGGGTACGTCCTGGCTGGGGCCGCTGGCGTTTGCCGCAGCGGTGCAAATCACCGGCTCGCAGCGCATTGCCATCGTCTCTTTAATTGTTTTCTTTGTCGTGGGGCTAATTTTGCTAAGCACGGTCAACGTGCGCAAAGCGATGTTGGACTCCGGCAACAATCCCGAAGGGGTTGTGCTGTAGATTGGCCACAGAGCATTTGTGGATTTGTCGTTGAAAATTGAAAAGGAACAGAAAAACACAACCCGTAAC
>CAUJGI010000798.1 GCA_963169155.1 Chloroflexota bacterium | reverse complement strand
GTTCAGCCCCTCACGCCGCTGCGATTCCATCGCCAGGATCTTGACCTCTTGTTCAAACTCCGTTTTATCCACAATGCCGCGCCGGAACAGCTCCTCGCGCATGCGCATGCGAATGCGATCGCACAAGATGGGGTATTGGGCCAGCTTGATGTAAACGTCGATAGTGGGGGTGGTGGTTCTGAGTGGGCCAGTAGGCATGGCAAACTCCTTCAAGTTATCCACAGATTTCGCAGATTTACACAGATTTTTGTATAGGGGTTACCAGTTCATTGAGCAATTTCTCGGTGGCGGCGGTGATGTCGAGGATGGCTTGCTCGAAGGCGGCCTCGTTGCGGCGGGAAGGCTGTCGGTAACCGGACACCTTGCGCACAAACTGGCGGGCGGCGGCTTCGATCTCTTCTGGCGTGGCCGGGACTTCACTGCTGCGTAACTGTTTAATACTGCGACACATGGTTTCTCTCCTGTGAGATTGTAGGGCGATTTGGTGAATCGCCGCCCGATTTACCAAATCGGGCCACAAACTTTCATCTGTGGTGATGAGCCTACTCATGAAATCTCCCCTGGCACATCAAGGCTGCTGGTAGATGAGCTGGAGGGGAGTGGCGGGTTGGATGATGCCGCAACGGCCGTTTACCGCCAGATTCACCACCTTGCCCTCTGCACTCACCTCGCTAATCAGTTCCGTGATCTCGCCGCCAAAGCTGGTAAAGGTGATGTCCGGGCTAAGCACAAACGGCGTGCCGGTGAGGTCGATGTTGGCCCGGCCCAGCGGCGCGTCTGGCTGGTTGCGGTTGCAGCCTGTGGCCACAGCAAAGTCGGAGGTGGTCACTGGATACGTTTCCAGCTGTTCGCCAGTGATGGCACTGTAGCCCGCCAGCCCCTCGGCCAGCGTGGCAAAGGTCATGTCCGTGGGATCGACGATGAGGGAGCTGGGATTAAGCCGCACTTTTTCGTACTGGGTGATGATGGCACCTTCCGGGTAACTAATCAGGCTGTAGTTGGCCCCGTTGGCGGTGGCGGGCAGCGTCAGGTATTCCTGCGGGGTGGTGGCCATGTTGTGGCAGTAGAGGGTAACGGCCGTATTCCCCTGTAAATAAATGGTTTGTGGCCCATCTTCCACCCTGGGCTGCTGCACTTTGAGCATGGCGCATGAGCTGGGCCGTGGCATGGGGGACGGCGTGGCTGTGGCCGGGCGCGTGGGCGGCGGTGGGGTTGGTTGCAGGGTGGCAATCTGCGTGGCGATGAGGGCGACGGTGGTCGCTTCGGCGCGCTCTGGCGCGAGGGCCCTTTGGCTGAGCAGCACGTAACCCAGGTAAAAAGCCAGCACCACCAGCGCCCCGCCAACGACGAGCAGCCAGGTGAGAAAGGGTTGGGAAGCGGGTCTTGTTTGCAGCATAACGTCAATTCCAGCAAGCGGCGGCGCATGAACGATGTCGCCACTTGTGTAGCTTACCTTGCAATTTGCGAATAATCAACAGGCAGCAAAAAAGGTTGGACAGCCCGCTAAATTGATGCTGCCCAACCTTTTTACGGCCGTTACCGCTTGCCCTTACGGATTTGCCGTTAAGCTGGATACCGCTTCGAATATATTGATCAACGGCGTGTCCTCACTCTGCGGCGCACCTTGGGCCGTTTGCGTGCCACGAATAATCGCTTCTACCCTGCCTGGGTCACATTTCCCGCTGGCCTTTTGCGCCTCCAGCAGCAGTGCTGCCAATCCGCTAACCATCGGGGCGGCAAACGATGTGCCGCGCCAAAAAGCATATCTGGTGACTGGCGAGATTTCTTTGACAAAACCAATGACGCTGGTTTCTTTGCGCTGTTCGTAGCTCAGGCTTTCATAAGGCTCAACCGTACACCCGTTTAAGTTGTCGCCGCCGGGCGCGCGTACGTCGCCCCGGTTGGAAAAACAGCTGCGCCTGCCTGCCATGCTCCCCGCTTCCACGCCAATAACAAAGGGATAGAGGGCGGGTACATGGGCCGGTTTGGGTACGCTTTGCTGAGCGGAATCATTGCCCACGGCGGCCACAATAATGCCGCCCCTTTCATAAATCCTTTTTAGCAGGCAGTACAGGGCTGGCACCAGCTCGTTAAAGGGTTTTGTGCCGTCCAGCGCCTCTTGCCGTGCGGCCTCGTCTACATAGATGCCCATGCTAAAATTGAGCACCAGGCCGCATAGAATGTTTTCTTCGGGCATACCCATTTGCCTGTTTTTATCGGCAAACTCGTTGACAGCCTGGCAAATATTGGCGATCAGGGGTTCCAGATAGCCTTTATTGGAGTCGTTCAGCACCCGGTAAAGATGAATCTCGCTGTTTGGCGCGACGACGTGGGCTAAACTGGCCACAAACAGGCCATGATCGCGGGCATCGGGTGTGCCTTTTAATTCATTGTGCACCACTTTTTGAATAAATGGCGAAGCCACATCATGCTGTTTTTGCAGAAAGTCATCGTAGGGTGACGAATCAAACACAACGATCCGGCAGTTTTCCCCGGTTTTAGCCACGGTTCTTTTGGCCAGTTCTACCTGCTTAAACGCTGCGCCCTGCAACGC
>CAUJGI010000797.1 GCA_963169155.1 Chloroflexota bacterium | reverse complement strand
GCCCAAAGAGAAGTATGAATAGGAATCGTGGGAGGGTGGTAACGGCCGTTCCCTCAAGCTCATGCCACCGGTGCCCGACCGCGCGCCCGTTCCGGGAAACGCATCTGCATGAGCGGAATGCCAATACCATAGGTGACAAATTCCCCGTGCGGCGTCACCTCGATCAGGCAGGAATTGGCAACCATCTCCTGATTTTCGGCCATGTGGCGGAAGACGGCTTCCAGCAGCGCCCGCGGCGCTTCTGTGGCTGGGATGATGCGGGCCAACCCGGAAAAGGTAATGGTCGCTTGCGGGATTTTAATCCAGGGCATGATGGGAATGCGCCTGGCAATGGGAATGGTCATCGAGACGTGGGGATTGGCGCTGATGTGCCGCGCTTTCCACGTCTCTTTACCTGTACCGATGTAGAACTTGCGGTCACGCACCGCATAGACGATGCCCACGGTGCGCACCTCCTGGCTGGCTGTTGCCATGCCGATGATGGCAAACAGCTCTTTTTCAATCGCTTGCCAGACCAAATCACGGCTAAGTTGTAAGGTCATTGTGTACCCCTTCATCAATGTAGGTCGGATTGGCAATCCGACCTACGGTTTTCCTTTATGGTGTTGCGCCTGCGTTTCGGCCAAAATAAAAATTGAGCGCTGCCCGCTGCGGGCAAAGTGGTGCTGATAAGCGGGCCACATCTGCACCAACTGCGGCCAATAGAGGGTTATCTCTTCGTCGGTGGCTTCCCTGGCCTGGCAACGGCCGTTCCACCCCCCAATTTGCACGTCAACAACCGGCTGAGCACGGATATTCAACGTCCACGGGTTTGGCCGCTCAAAACCGGGGTTGACGTTGCAAAGAATAAGGCGCTGGCCATCGCGCAGATAAAAAACAGGAACGGTACGCGGCTGCCCTGTTTTGCGCCCGAAAGTCGTGAGCAGCAGGGTGGGGGCCAGGGGACGACCAGCAGTGAGGCAACGGCCGTTTGTCCACCGATACAACCGGCGGTCCAGCCGCGCCACTACATGCTTGATAGTCCATACCCCGAGCCGCGTTGCGCCTAATCGCTGCAGAATTCCGGCGTTCATCACCAAAACCAGTCCGCCACGAAGATTACATGGGTCGTCTAATCACTCTTTGGGCTTGGCGATTCGTGTGTTTGCACCTTTATTGCCACCCAGCGTAATCGTCAGACCCAGGATAAAGCCGAAGTTGTACCACTTCCCATTGTTATGCGCTTCGTACACACCCACGTTATCTTTAAACAACGACGCCACAAAGCTAAACGGCGCAATCAGACCATGCCACAATCCGCGCCAAAACCCGGCAATTTCACCGGTTTCGTTGGGCGTGTTTTCTAACTCATTCCTGCCGACGGCCGTAAATTTTTCTTTCATGCAACACCTCTTCTTTAAGCTGCGAAACTCTGTCTAGAAAATGAATCATCCTGAAGGGCAATTTGTTTGGCCCAGGCCGCCGCGCGCGCCAGTTCGCCATCCTTGAGTGGCCCCTGTTCCCCGGTGACGAGAAAGCCTTCCGGTGGTGCCAGCAGGCGGCCACCCTTCTTTTCCAGCGCTTTGGCAATGGTGCTGGCGGCATACCCACCTTTATCAACAATGAAGCGAAAAACGTTCGAGTCAATTGTCGCCAGATCAATCCGGGTATCGAAGGCGGCCACGCCTGCGCCAGCCAGGTGATTCTTAGCGAGGGCATTCAGCAGCTGCGAGATGTTTTCCGTGGGGCGAAAACCGCGGGTGGGGGAGCCAATAATCAACAGGTCCAGGCCGCTCAGGGTTTCGGGCGTGACCTGGTTTACTGGCAATACGGCCGTTTCCAATGCCGCAGCCAGGGTCTGGGCCACTTGTGCCGTGTTGCCAAAAACGGAGTCGTACACAATCAATGCCTTCATGGGTGCGCCTACTCCTTTGTTTGTTGGGCCAGATGCGCCTGGTATGCTTTCCAGCCAGGGCACCACGTGGTGTGCCAGCGCCACAGGCGCGCCCGGAACGATTTTGGATTGGCTTCCGCTTTGTGGCGCATGGCGCAGGTTTCACAGGAAAACGTCTTCTCAGGTGTAATGTGCGATTTTGTACTCATGTCACGCTCCTATTTTGGCAAGGTCAAAATGATATGCGATTAATACGCGCTGCCTCGTGAAAAGTTTCACGAACAAGGTGCGTCAAGCATACTTTCTCCAGGTTAACAGGACGTATACAAAGCAATAACCCACAGTTAACGGTCCCAGCGCCACATCCTGCTTGACATTTTGCCGATTATGTTTTACTATTTAACTAATTAGTTAAGTAATCAGGAGATGATGGTACGGTGAACGATACGCTAAGCCTCACGTTTGCTGCCCTGGCCGACCCAACACGCCGGGGCATGATTGCCCGGCTGGCGCAAGGGCCGGCCACGGTTAAGGAACTTGCCGAACCCTTCAAGATCAGCTTGCCAGCCATTTCCAAGCACCTGAAAGTTCTGGAACACGCCGGGTTGATAGAACGAGGCCGCGAGGCCCAGTGGCGGCCCGCACAGCTGCAAGCGGCACCGCTAAAAGACGCGGCGCAGTGGCTAGAGGGCTATCGCGAAAACTGGGAAGCCAGTCTGGACCGCCTGGAAGAATATTTGCGCAAGCTTCAAGCGGAGAACAAAAGTTAAGTAAACCGCACAAAGTTTTTGATAGAAAAAATCGTCTATTTGGTGCGGTTTACTCAAGTAATTGGCAAATAAGACGTCAATCTTTTTTGAAAAACTTTTTGCCAATTACCCAGGTGCTTCTGTAAACCTTTCAATCTTCTTCAATAAAGGAAAAGGTAGGATGATAGATTCAACAGTAGATCGAGAAATCATTGTCACGAGGGTGATCGACGCCCCCCGTGAACTTGTCTTTGCGGCGTTTACCGAGCGGGAACACGTGGAAAACTGGTGGGCGCCCAAGGGTGCCACCACCCATGAATGGGACCGAAAACCGGGCGGCCTCTGGCGCTACAGTATGCCTGGGCCTGATGGCAATCAATTTTCGTTCAAGGTCAAGTTCATTGAGCTAAATAAACCAACGCGGTTTGTCTATGACCACGGCCCTGACCCCGAGGATGGATCTGAACCGGTGCGTACCAACGTGAGCTTTGACGAGGAGGACGGAAAAACCAAAGTTACGCTGCAGTTGGTATTTGCTACGGCCGTTGCCCGTGAAACAGCGGCGCAATATGGCGCAGTCGGCGGCGCGAAACAGGCGTTGAAGGGTCTCGCCACTTACGTAACCAGTCTGAATAACCACACTTGATCATAAAACGGAGGTCTATTTAAATGAGCGCAACGAAAGAAACAAAAAAGGGCAGTAAAAGCAGCAGCAACGGATTTACCAAAGAGGAACAGGCCGCTATGAAAGAGCGCGCCAAAGAGCTAAAGGCGGAAGCTGGCGCGAAGAAGAAAAAGGTGGAAGGAGAAGGCGAAGTGCTGGCAAAAATTGCCGAAATGCCGGAACTGGAACGCACCATCGCCACTCGTCTGCATGAGATCATTAAGGCCAATGCGCCTGTTTTGTCGCCAAAAACGTGGTATGGGATGCCGGCGTATGCCCTGGACGGCGCGGTGGTTTGCTTCTACCAAAGCGCGGCCAAGTTTGGTTCGCGGTATGGCACGCTTGGCTTCAGCGACAAGGCGAACCTGGACGATGGGACCATGTGGCCCTCGGCTTATGCGCTGACTGAGTTAACGGCCGCTGCCGAAGCAAAAATCGCTGAATTGGTGAAGAAAGCAGTGAGCTAAGTGCCGTTTGGCACAAAAGACACGGCAAACATCAATTTTAAGAAGACAGGAGTGGAAAGTAACGGCCGTTACCTTCCACTCCTGTCTTCTTAGCTGCCACCTTCCGGGTGTGAATTAATAAAGTGCTCAGCGGCGGCTACCTGAGACGGTTCGCCGATAAGGCCCACAATGTCCCCTTCGGCCAGCACTGTATTTGACTCGGGGTTGGCATTCATTTGCTGGTTCCGCACCACGGCAATAACCGAAGCGCCCACATTGGCGCGCAAATTGGCTTGAGCCAGGGTCCGACCAATCAGCTGGCTGCCGCCGGGAATCGCCCGCCAGACAATCTCCATGCCGCGCACCGCAGCGACCAGTTGGTCCAAAAAGTGCAGCTCTTCGGTGGTATTTACGCTGGTTTCGTAGGCATCACGCCGCACGGCATCAATATACTGCTGCACTTGCCCCACCGGATAGCCCAATAGCAGCAGCATATGGCGCACAATCTCCAGACCACCTTCCATTTCAGGATGAATGACATACCGCGCCCCGTGATGGGCCAGCCGCTGCAAACCGGTTGTTGTGGCGGCCCGGACAATGATGGGCAGGTTGGGCGCCAGCGCCCTGGCCGTGATGACCACCAATTCAGTCACTGTTTCATCCGGCACCGTCACCACCAGGGCACTTGCCTGGTCCAACTCAGCATGTGTCAGAATCTCGGAGTTAGCCGCGTCGCCCAGCAGGGTGGGGAGGCCAGACTTCCGAAAGTCCGAAGCTTTGCTGGCATCTTGCTCAACGATCAAGTACGGCACCTGGAGCCTTTCCAGCACCGTGACGATATGTTTACCAACCCGGCCATACCCCACCACGACAACATGCCCGGTCAGCCCATCTTTTACCAGGGGGGGCACGGTGACGCTGCGTTCCAACAGCCGTCTTAGCCAGGGTTTGCCCTGAATCCACTTCTCAACCGGCGGCAGCGCCTTAAACATCAACGGATTGAGCACAATGGAAAACAGCGCGCCAGCTAGAATGAGCCCGTATTGATCGGGCGTTAACACCCCTAAGGCCACACCCGCCTGGCCAACAATGAAGGAAAACTCCCCAATCTGGCTCAACCCGGCGGCGACAACAAGCACGGTGCGGAGTGAAGCGGGTATAACAAAACCGAGCAGCAGCGTCACAAAGGCTTTGCCAAAGACAATCAGGCCCGTCAGCGCCGCGACCTGCCAGATGTTCTCGATGAGGGCAGCGGGGTTGACCAACATGCCCACCGAGACAAAAAAGAGAACGGCAAAAATCTCGCGAAAGGGCAAAAGTTCTGCGCCAACCTGATGGCTGACGTCAGACTCGCCAACCACCACACCGGCCAGGAAGGCGCCTAAGGCCAGCGAGACGCCAAACAGTTCAGCCGCGCCAAAGGCGGTGCCCAGGGCTAAGGCAACAACAGCAAGGATAAAAAGTTCGCGGGAGCGGGTGTAAGCGATACGGGTCAGCAGCCAGGGCATGAGTTTGGCCCCAACAAAGAGCATCAACGCTACAAATACGGCCGTTTTCCCCACCACCAGCAGCGCGCTCTGCCAAATAGGGCCGGTGGTAGAACCAAACAGGGTTGGCAATAACACCAGGATGGCTACCGTTGCCAGATCTTCCAGAACGAGCCAACCAATGGCCACCTGGCCATGCTGCGTGCTCAGCAGCCCGTTGTCCATGAGGCCGCGCAGCAGAACAACGGTACTGGCGATGGAGATGGCCAGCCCCAAGACCAGGCCCGAATTGACCGACCAGCCCCAAAGCTGGGTGAGGGCCAGGCCCAGCCCGGTCGCAAATAACATCTGGAACAGCGCGCCAGGGATGGCGATGCGCCGCACCGCCCACAGGTCCTTCAGGGAAAAGTGCAGCCCCACGCCAAACATCATAAAGATGACGCCCATTTCGGCCAGCTGGCTGATGTAATCAATTTCGCCGACAAAGCCGGGGGTGAAGGGACCAATCGCCATGCCCGCCAGCAGGTAGCCAACCAGGGTCGGCAGGCCCAGCTTGCGGGCAATAAAACCGCCGGTAAAGGCGGTGAGGAGGGCCACCGTAATGGTGGTAAATAAAACCAGATTATGATGCATCGGTTATCTCCGTTTCGTAGTGCAGCAGGTGTATGTCGCCACTGAGGGTGCCGTGGGCGACGTGCAGGAGCCGTCTATGGATCAGCAAGATGTGCACTCTGGGTTTTCTAAATTTTGGGTGTAGCTTTAGAGAGATTGTAAGTGGTCCTGGCGATTTGTCGAGATACAAAGCGTATATCCAGGCGGCCGAGGCCAGCTTTTTACACGCGAAAGGGGCGAAGAAACGGCCGTTGCCGAAGCAAAAATCGTCGGCTAAGAAGCAGCAAAGCCCTAGACAAAGAGGGCATCAGGTGGCGAACTGCCATTGCGCTTTTCATCCTAAAGCAACTACAATCTCGGCCACAGTTTGAAATGCATGCTGCGCCAAAACCGGCAAAAATTGATCAGGTGTTGACCTCGATAGGGAAAGGTAAAGCTTGTGGAACAAAATCGTCAAGAAATTATTCGCCAATGCACCCGTTTTGTGGTGAACCATTACCCCGTGTCGCCGCACGAAATGCTTACCGCGCTGGCGGCCTTCACGCCGCCAGACATGGCCGCCGATCAGTATGGCAGCGGTGAACTCATGGCTAATTTTGAAGCGGAAGTGGCGGAATTGTTGGGCAAGGAAACGGCCGTATTTATGCCCTCTGGCACCATGGCCCAACAAATTGCCCTGCGAATTCACGCCAACCGCAGCGGTAACAAAACCGTCGCCTTCCACCCCACGTGCCACCTGGAAATGCACGAGCAGCACGCTTACCGCGAACTGCACCAGCTCAG
>CAUJGI010000796.1 GCA_963169155.1 Chloroflexota bacterium | reverse complement strand
CCTGTGTGTAAACCATATATGGAACAACTTAAGGGGCCTAAATGAGCCAATCCGATCAAAAACTTCAGATTGCCGAGCAAAAAACAGTGTTATTTTATGATGATGAGATTACGGCCGTTCGTTTGCAAGACGGCCGTGTATTTATTCCGGTAAGGCCCATCTGTGAAGCGCTCGGCCTGGATTGGTCGGCGCAGTATCGGCGCATCAATGGCGACCTGGTATTGGGCGACGTGGCCATGTCCGTTGTTGTTACAGCAACGGACATCGAGAAAGGCAGCCGACGGCCGTTTTCTAGCGAAATGATTTGCTTACCGCTAGATTATTTGAATGGTTGGCTTTTTGGCGTGAATGCCAAGCGAGTCAAGGATGAGATGCGGGATCGTTTAGTGCGCTACCCGAAAGAATGCTATCAGGTTTTGAACGAAGCATTCCAAGACGGCCGTTTGACCACAGAAACAGATGTTGATGTCGAGGCATTACTGGCGCAAGATTCGCCAGCCGCGCAGGCTTACCAGATAGCGATGGCCGTGGTGCGGATGGCTAGGCAGCAGCTCATTATGGAAGCCCGATTGGATACGGCCGTCTCCACCTTATCTGAGCATGGTGAGCGTTTAGATCAGCTAGAAGCCGCCGTTGGTGGTGAACATGTCACAGAGGCGCAAGCAGCTCAAATTAGCCAGGCCGTCAAGGCCGTAGCGATAGCCATTGGCAATAAAACTAAGCGGAATGAATTTGGTGGCGTGTACGGAGAGCTATACCGAAAATATGGTATTACCAGCTACAAAATGTTACCTACCAGAAAATTTGAAGAGGCAATGAATTTCCTGACAGAGTGGCACCAAAACGTAGCAGGGGATGCGCCATTTTAGCTAGGGTGTTACACGTACAGTTGCCACGATTGCCGGTTTACTCCTGCACAGCAAGGTAGAGCGTTTGCCCGGTGGTAACGAAGACGCGCAGGGGTGTTTCGGCAATGGCGAAGTCGGTGATCTGGCTGAACAGCTCTTCGCCGTTGGGGCCGGTGGCGCGGTATTGAGCCAGCACCTGCCCAATCGGTCGGCTGACCTGGACGATACGGCCGCTTCCCGGATCGGCCACAAAAATGGACGCATTTAAACCCCGTCCCACAATTTCTACCGAGGTGGGTGCCACCAGCGGCGTTTGCAGGCCGTTGGTCAGCAGGTCAGATTCATCCCATTCCAGGCGGCCAGAACGGGTGTCGTAATAGCGAATACGGCCGTCGCGGTACAGCAGCACCAGCCCCCCATCCTGGCTAAAAATGTCAAAATCAATCACCTGTTCCAGGTCCGGGTCTTCCGTGAAAGCGATGGCGCGGTCGTCGGCGTTGGCCGTGAAATCGTCGCCGTTGGGGAAATATTTCCAAATGGCCTGCGTGCCGATGTCCAAAATGTAGAGCCGTTCGTCGAAGGTGGCGACGGCGATGGGCGCCAGCCACTCGCTGGCCAGGTCCAGCGGCACGGCGAACGTGCTGCCCAGGTTGGGCTGGTAGGTGAGCAGCCCGCCGCTGCTGTCCAGCATCGCCAGCCCGTCGCGGCTGACGGCGTTGCCCGCAGGCCGCCAAAACATGTCGATGACGCTGCCAACCACCTGAGTGCCGACCGCCTGGCCGTTAAACACCCGCGCCTGCGGCTCCAGCGTCAATGGAGTGAGGTAGGTGTCGTCGGTTTCGTATTCGTAAACCAGTCCGTTGCCCTTGTCTAGCATGAAAATGCCGCCGTTAAAGCCGTCGCGCAGCACCACGTGGGTCAGGGCGGTGCCTTCGCTGAATTCGTAATACGGCCGTGCGCTCAACCGGGTCACATCCTCTAGCTCGTCCAGCCGTTCACGGGCGATGGCCCGCAGCTGAGCCACCGTTTCGTCGCCGGGGCGCACTTCCGTTTCGGACTCCACCGCCAGTGCCAGGGCGTCGGTGTAATACTGCCGGGCCTGGACCGCATCTTCGCCGACGCCATCCGCCAGGCTGATGAGCTGGCTCATCTCGGCGCGAATTTCCGACAGGCGCTGCACGCGCCCCCGCTCCAGGTAGACGCCAGATACGATTACCGCGATAAGGATCGGAATGAGCACAGCAATCAGGATAGGCCAGGTGAGGCTGGTCGGTTCTGCTTCATCGGGCAGGGTTTGGGCGGTGCGCGGTGGGCGCAGCCGCGAGAGCAAATCGACCAGCCAGGCAGTGAAGGTAGAAAGCCCCAGCGCCGCTTGCGAACCGGCCTGCCGGGCCGTGTGCTCTACCTGCCGCCGGTCAATGGCCGGTAGGGTGCGCATGTTGTCCCGGGCTGGTGCGGGACGGCCGTCGCGTACAGGCTGCGGGCGACGTTCGTTGGGGGTGGCGGGTGGCAGGGCCGCCGCCGGGCTGCGGCGGGGCTGCGGCGTGGGGGCGACAAGCTGCCCCTCGCGCGGCCGGGGCTGCACCACGTCGGGCAAATCCAGCAGCGAATCGTCGTTGAACTCAATCATCAGCAGCCGGGCCGACTCATCGGCGACAATGTCGATGAGGGCATCCAGACCCGATTCGATGTCGGTATCCACCAGCGCCTCGTTAAAATCATCGGTGGGCAGATGGTTCAGGCGCGGGTCGGCCAGCAGCAGCAGGTCGCCCGATTGCAGCCGGTGGTGGGCGTAGCGGAAATCCAGCCCGCTGGAACGCCCCAGCGGCGTGAGGTGGTCGGGCTGCCGTGGCGGCAGCCGCTCGATGCCGAAGTTATGCCCCAGCAGGGCCAGCGTTTCGCCCGCTTGCAGGGTGAACAATTCGCCCTGGCGCAGCACGGCACACGTCAGCCCGCCTTCGCGCATTCCTTCCTTGCTGGTGAGGTTGCGCTGGAGCAGCGACTGGTTGGCGGCCATGATGGCGCTGCGCAGGGCGGCGGTCAGGCTGCCGCTGGCGGCGTAAAATTTGTGGCTGATGAGGTCGAGCAGGTCTTGGGCGAGAACGGCCGTTTCCTCCGCATTGCCACTCAGGGTCAGGTGGGCAAAGAGGAAATCACGATTGCGGCTGCGGTTGGCTTTGTTGGGTGGCGGCTGGACGAGAATGCCGGGAACGGCAGCCGTTACATCAACGGTTTGCATTACGCCGTCAACGATGTAAAGTTGGCCTGTCACCGCTTGCAGATCAGACATGGAAGGTAGGCATCCTCATGGTGCAAAGTATCGACATAAGCATAGCACGACTGTTCGCATGTGACCAACGGGAAACGGCCGTTGTGGAGGCACAATGATAGCACTCGTCCCCTACCAAAAATTTGAAATCAAAACTCGACTAGAGCTGGAATCGGCTCGGCAAAAGCTGGCCGAAATTGTGGAACCGCGCAAGCTGATGCGCTTTGGCCTGTCGCGCAACCACAACTTGTTTGAAGGCGAGATCGAAGGCACCTCCTTCAAAATTTCGCGCATCATCCATTACCGCAACAGCTTTTTGCCCATCCTGGTGGGCCAAATTCAGGACGATCTGGATGCCTCCACGCTGCAAATTGTGGCCCGACCCCACTGGTTTGTCATTCTGCTTTGGACGTTTTTTGCCGTTGCCGTTGCTTCCGGTGGCCTGTTGGCGGGGGATCGCTCAGAAGTTTGGGTGATTCTGCCCGTGTTTCTTTTCTTCTATGTCGTGCCCACCGCCGCTTTTCACTTTGAACTTTACAAAGTAAAAAAGCTGCTCCAGGAAAAATTTGAAACCGACCGCTATTCTTTGCCTTGATAACCGGCTGCTTGAAAAGGAAGGTACGATGCCGCTTGCCAATGTGAACGCCATTTCACTTTATTACGAAGAAACAGGCCAGGGGGAGCCGCTGCTGTTTTTGCATGGCCTGGGCACCGACGGCCGTTCCTGGGAATACCAGCGCGCCTACTTTGCCAGGGAGTTTCGCGTGATTGTGGTCGATGTGAGAGGACACGGCCGTTCTTCCCGCCCACGCGGACCGTACAGCGTGGCGCAATTTGCCGGGGACATCTTTGCCCTGCTGGATCAGCTCAACATCGATCGCTTTCATTTGGTCGGCCTCTCCATGGGCGGCATGATTGGCTTCCAGATGGCCGTCGACCAGCCGGAGCGTCTGCGCAGCCTGACGGTGGTCAACAGCGGCCCGGAGCTGATTGCCCAAAACTGGAAAGAGCGCTGGCAAATTGTGCAGCGGCGGCTGGTCCTCAACTTCATGTCGATGGAAAAAATCGGCCAGTTTATTGGCGGACGGCTCTTTCCGGAGCCAGAGCAGGCAGAGTACCTGGCGATGTTTGTGCAGCAAATGCGCGAAAACGATCCGAAGGCGTACCGGGCAGCGACCAACGCCCTCATCGGTTGGAGCGCGCGCCACCAGCTGGCGCGCATCCCATGCCCGGTGCTGGTCGTCAGCGGCGACATGGATTACACGCCGGTGGCCAACAAGGAGGCGTACATGCGGCAGATGCCCACGGCGCGCCTGCTGGTCATCGAAAACTCGCGCCACGGCACACCCATCGACCAACCAGAGGCGTTTAATACG
>CAUJGI010000795.1 GCA_963169155.1 Chloroflexota bacterium | reverse complement strand
ATTGGCGAATCGCTCGACGCGGCGCGGCAGATGTACGCCCTATCGCTCAAGCTGATGCTGCTGCTGGCGCTGCCCATCGCTGCCGTGACCCATTATTTGGCCGTGCCGCTGGTGCAAATCGTGGCCGGGGCCGAATTTTTGCCTGCGGGGGCGATTGCCCTGCAAATTGTCATCTGGTCGATTCCGCTGGGCTGGCTGAACAGCGTGACCAACTACGTGCTCATCAGCCTGGGGCTGGAGAGTAAGCAGCCGCGCGCCTTTACGGTGGCGGTGCTGTTCAACATCGTCACCAACTTTATTTTTATTCCGCGTTACAGCTACGTGGCGGCAGGCATCACCACCATTTTGTCGGAACTCGTTTTGCTCGTTTTGTTCGATTATTACCTGCGGCAGAAGATGGCGGGAATTCGGTGGGTTGGGTTGTTGGCACGGCCGTTTCTGCTCACAGCCCTCATGTTTGGCGGCATGTGGCTGGGTGGGCAGGTGCATTTGGTCGTCGGCCTGCTCATCGGCGCGGTGATTTACCCGGCTGGACTGCTGCTGCTCGGCATCATCGGCCCGGAAGAAAAGAAAGTGCTGGGCAACATCCTGCCCCACGCCATCGCCCGCCGCCTACGTTTAATCGAATAGCACGCCGATAAACGCGGATTACGCTGATTTGTTTTTATCCGCGTCAATCTGCGTTCATCCGCGTCCCATTTTTAAAGATGAACAGTTCCAGGATTCAGCAAATTGAAACATATGCCGAAAAGATGTTGACCGGCCCGTTTGTGGACGAGGCGTTGCGCATTGCCCATGAACTGCCGCACGTGCGGCGCGTCTACGCCAATGCGCTGCGGCTGGCGCAGGCGGAAGGCTATACTCACCAGGATCGCGTGGCGGCAGCGGCTTTGCTGCACGACATTGGCCTGCCGGTTGTGGAAAAACGAGGCGATCACCCTCGCGTTGGTGCGGAACTGACCGCCCAATTTTTGCAGGAAAACGAACTGTTCTCCCCCGAGGAAATTGCCGAAATTTGCGAGGCGATTGGGCATCACGGCCGTTTAGACGGCGACACCCCCCTCATCCACATTTTGCGTGACGCCGACACGCTCGATTTACTGGGCACCGTGGGCCTCATGCGTGCCTTCACTTCCAAAACCCATCTGCCAGTTTACCTTCCCGAGCATCCACGCGGTGAAACGTGGGGCCTGACATCTGCCAATTTTACCCAGCGCTTTCAGGCTGGCCTGGGCATGGGGCCGACCATTTTGGACCAGATCAACTTTCAGCTGAGCTGTTATGAAAATTTGTGTACGGGGACAGCAAAGGAGTGGGGACGGCCGTTGCGCGACACGATGCGCCAGTTTGTCATCCAGTTTGCTGGAGAAGTGGCCCGCTATCCCTAGTGAAGCAATCTTGTTATAATGCAGGAACTTCGAGGAAAAAGTCCAATGCCAGATTTTTCACTTTCGACACATGCCCGGTACATGCTCCAAGAGCGAAATATTGCCGAGGAATGGGTTTGGCGCACAATCGAAAACCCGAATAGCAAGAAGAAAGGAAAAGATGGTAATATGCACTATACCAAACCGATTCGAGAACGAGACGGCCGTATTTTACACATAGTCATCAATCCATACCTTGATCCGCAACTGATCGTGACCGTGTTTTTTGATCGCCGTTTAAGCAAGTAGGTAAACAGCTATGAAACTAAAAATTGATAAAGAAAGCGATGCACTCTATTTTCGTCTCGATGACGATGAAGTTGTCGAATCAGAAGAGGTGCAGCCCGGTATTATTTTGGACTTTGACGAAAACGGCCGTGTCATCGGCATTGAAATCTTGTCTTTAAGTACCCGATTTTCTCCCGAAAAACTCCGTATAATGCAGTTCGAAACGGCCTAACCTACTTTCCTTGTTTTCCCGCTTCACAAATCGCCAGCCCGTCTGGGCAATGACCGGCCTGCTGCTCGCCGGGGCCGCGCTGCGGCTGTTTGGCCTGAACAACCTCTCCCCGCCCGGCATTACCCACGACGAGGTGGCCCATTGGCTCATCAACCGCTCCATTTTGGCGGGTGAACACGCCATCTACTTCACCCAGGCCTACGGGCACGAAGCCGGTTTCCACTACCTGCAAACCGGCTTCGGTGTCCTGATTGGCGACAACGTGTTGGCGCTGCGCCTGCCTGCGGCGTTTTGTGGCCTGCTCGGCGTGGCCGTTACCTTTGCCCTGGCGCGCAAGCTGTTTGGCAAAAATGTGGCCCTCATCGCGGCGGGCTTGCTGGCAGTGTTGTTCTGGCCGGTGTTTTACGGCCGTCTCGCCTTCCGCGCCATTTCCCTGCCGTTGGTGGCGGGGCTGTCGGCCTATTTTTGGTGGAGCGGTTGGAATGCCAAGGAGACAAGGAGACAAGGAGACAAGGAGACTTATTTCTCCTTGTCTCCTTGTCTCCCCTTCACCCTGTCAGGCCTCTTCGCCGGTCTTTCCCTGCACACCTACATGGCTGCCCGCGCCGTGCCGATTTTCTACGCGCTGTGGCTGGTCTATCTGGCGCTTTTTCATTGGCGCGAATTTAAGCAGCGCTGGCGCGGCATTGTCCTTTTTTTGGTGCTGTTTGCGGCCGTCGCCGCACCGCTCGTCATCTATTTGCAAACGACACCCGATGCTGAGTTCCGCATCAGCGAGGTGGATGCGCCGCTGCAAGCGCTGCGCTCCGGCGATTTGGAACCGGTGCTGAGCAACGGCCTTAAGCTGTTAGGGATGTTTGGCTTTGTCGGCGATCCGCTGTGGCGTGAAGGAGTGCCTACGGCCCCGGCGTTTGAGCCAATTGTGGCCGTGCTGTTTTATGCGGGACTGCTGCTTTGCCTGTGGCGCTGGCGGCAGCCGCGTTATGCCTTTTTGCTGATCTGGTTGGCAACGGCCGTTACCCCCAGCCTCGTCACCATCAATGCGCCCAGCCACATCCGCAGCATCTTGATTTTACCTGTACTAACCATCTTCCCTGCCCTACTTATGCACAGTTTAGGGCAGTTATCCACAGTTATTCGCCACTTATCCACAAGAAGTTCTAAAATATTGCTCTTGACGCTGCTTTTGTTTTATGCTGCTCGAACATCTGTTTTACAGTTCCAGACCTGGCCCACTGGCGGCGACGTGCCGTTTGTGTGGCAGGCGGCGTTTACCGAGATGGCACGGTATCTGGACGGCCGTTCCGACCCCACCGCTGCGGCCATTGCCGGTTGGTCACCCAACACCATGGACAGCCCCACGATGACCCTGCTGCGCCAAAACGACGACCTGCCCCTCAGCCACTTCGACCCGCAGGAAGGCACGCTCATTTTGCCCGCTGCGGAACCGGTGGTGGTGTTACGGCCGTCTGACCTCCCCCTCGATCCGTTTTGGGAAACGCGGTTGCAGGGTTGGGGGGCAGAGATAGAAAGGAACGGCCGTTTTACCAGCTACATTTTGCCCGGCCAGCCTCCCATCCAACTAGCTAATCCGATGGATGTTCAGTTTGGTGATGAGTTGACTTTATTGGGGTATGAGTGGCTGGATGATGGGGCGCTGCTGCTGAGCTGGCGGGTAACGGCCGTTCCCCCCGCCCCCCGCCAACAATTCATTCACAGCCTCGCCGCCGATGGCAGCCAATTGGCCGACACCTACCGCTTCGACGCCCCTGACCCGCAAGGCCTCTGGTTTCCCCACTGGCAGCCCGGCGACCTCATTTTGCAGCGCCTCGCCCCACCCGCGCTGGACCAGGCCACCCAGCTTCGCCTGGGCTGGTTCGACCCCACCACCTGCACCCCCGGTCCCTGCCAAAACCTCCGCACGGAGGATGGCGTGGAGTTTGTGCTGCTGCCAGTGGAGTGATTGGGAAATTTGGTAATTGTGTAATTGAGAAACAGAACACTTCACGAGAGCGCTGTCGCTGACTGGGATTCAACCAACGAGAGCAAAGTATCTCGTGGCTGGAAATTGTGGCTCATCACAGGGTGATACGCTTTTGGTCACGAGGAAAGAGCATAGCGAGGCGAAGGTTGGGCAGCCCCAACTGCTACATCAGCCGCCGCTGTCCACCGATGATTAGCTCCGTGCCGCGAAACAGCAGGTCGAACGAGATGGTGCAGGCAGGATTTTGCGGGTTGGAATGGGTGGAGAACGGCCGTTTCCCATCCGATCCCCCACCACAAACAATAAGCGGCCGTGTTCCTGCTACTGAGCGAGGGTACCCATTTACCCATTTTCGCCAATCGCGTATAATCTCTCCTCGACAACCAAACTGTTACCAACAACAAAGAGTCTATCTTCAGCGTCAGGAGCTGAATCCTGGCCAGCGCGGACTCGCCTCAAGCAATCCTCGCGGGAAACAGACCTATTCGTAAAATACTACCTGCTGTTTTTCGTGACAATATCCAAGGAGATATACCCATGAGTTATGCCAAAATAAATGTCCCCGAAGGCGAAAAAATTACCTATACCAACGGTAAGCTGCACGTCCCCCACAACCCCATCGTCGCTTACATCGAAGGCGATGGCAACGGCGTCGATATCACCCCGGCCTCGCTGCACGTGTGGAATTCGGCCGTGGAAAAAGCGTACGGCGGCCAGCGCAAAATTGCCTGGATGGAAATCTACTCCGGCGAAAAAGCGGCCGAACTGTACGACGGCAACTACATGCCCGAAGAAACCTTCGACGCCATGCGCGAGTTTGTTGTGGGCATCAAAGGCCCCCTCACCACCCCCATCGGCGGCGGCTTCCGCAGCCTGAACGTGACCCTGCGCCAGGTGCTGGACCTGTACGCCTGTGTCCGCCCCGTGCGCTACATCCCCGGCACGCCCAGCCCCATGACCAATCCCGAACGCATGGACATCGTCCTCTTCCGCGAAAACACGGAAGACGTCTACTCCGGCGTGGAATTTGTGGCCAACTCCGTGGAAGCCAACAAGCTCATCGCCTTCCTGCGTGACGAACTGGGCAAAAACGTGCGCGAGCTGTCGGCCATCGGCATCAAGCCGGTGAGCGAATTTGGCACCAAGCGGCTGGTGCGCCAGGCGTTCCAATACGCCATCGACAACAACCGCAGCACGGTCAGCCTGGTGCACAAAGGCAACATCATGAAGTTCACCGAAGGCGCTTTCCGCGACTGGGGCTATGAGCTGGCCCGCGACGAATTTGGGGCGCAGCCGCTGGATGGCGGTCCGTGGCACGTGATGAAAAACCCGAACACCGGCAAAGATATTGTCATCAACGACGTGATCGCCGACAACATGCTGCAGCAGCTGCTCACCCGCACGGCCGATTACGACGTCATCGCCACGCTGAACCTGAACGGCGACTACATGAGCGATGCGGCCGCCGCCCAGGTAGGCGGTTTGGGCATGGCCCCCGGTGGCAACATCGGCGACGGCGTGGCCCTGTTTGAAGCCACCCACGGCACCGCGCCCAAGTATGCGGGCAAAGACATGGTGAATCCCGGCAGCCTCATCCTCAGTGGAGTGATGATGTTGGAGTACATGGGGTGGGTCGAAGCCGGTGAGCTGATCGTGAAAGCCATGACCCAGACGATTCAGGACAAAACCGTCACCTACGATCTGCACCGCCAGATTGAAGGCGCCACCAAGCTATCCTGCTCCGAATTTGCCCAGGCCATCGTGGACAACATGTAAACATTAACGCAAAAGGTGCGACGCACTTGTTGTGAAAGTGCGTCGCACCTGAATGCGGTTTTTACTCGACAACTTCTGTTTCCAACCGCTGCGCCAGGCAGAGCGTGCCATCCTCCAGGCAGATGTCCACCACGCCAGAAAATTTCCCCACCGTTTCGCCCACAAACATCAGTTCAATGGCCTGGCTGCGCAGCGCCGGAAGCTCCGTTTCAAAGCGGTAGCTGGCAAAATGGGTCAGCGGCAGCGACTGCACCACATGGTACGCCGGGGCGCTGCCGCTCAGACGCACGTGGTCCAGATAGGTAGTGTCCAGGTCAATGCTGTGCAGCACCTGGCTGCTGGTGATCAGGCTGGTCACCTGGATGGTGACGGCAAACGGCTCATTCACGGTCACCTGCTCCGGTGCGTCAATTTGTACCTCGATGGTGGTCGGTTCATTCAGCGCCGTGCCCCACAGCAGGCGGCTGATGACCAGCACCAATACCGTGCCTACCAGGCAAACGGCCGTTATCCCCCCCACCAACTTCAGCACCCGTCCTCGTTCCATGCCACACCCTCCTTTAATCCGCCAACTGAATCCCAGCCTCGTTGAGCCGCTCATGCACCAACGCCAGCAGTCGTGGCCGCATCTCGGCCCCCTTGGCATACTTCGCCTTGGCCACCAATGTCAGCTCCGTCTGCTGCCCCAGTGAACCGGACTGGCTGATAATTTGCCACGGTTCCAGCAGATTGGGCAAAAGCAGCAGCGCCTCTTTTCCCAGGTCCTCCAAAATCGGAATCACCCGGCTTAAATCTTCGGCATTGAGCTTAATGGAAACCGTCGCCGAGGAAAAGCGCCCGCGGCTAAAGTTGCGCACAATGCGGATTTCGCCGTTAGGCACCACAAACAGCTCCCCGCTGGGCGAGCGCAGCGTGGTGGTGCGCAGGTTCACCGTTTCCACCACCCCCTCGTTGCCCAAAATATCCACTTTTTCGCCCACGTCGAAGGTGTCTTCGAACAAAAAACCCACCCCGGTGAGATAATCGCTGACCAACGGCCGTGCCCCCAAACCGAAAGCCGCCGCAAACAAACCGACCATCCACACCAGCGTCTCGCCCGCTACAAACAAACTGAGGCTCAGCAGGATGGCCGTCACCACCGACAAAAAAGTAATCGCACTGGCCACCAGGCTGGTCAGCGTCTTTTGCCGTTCCAGGCGCAGTGCCCGCCGCTTGTTGGCCAGGCTGCCGATGCGCAGCACCCGGCGCGCCAACCGCAGCGACAGGCGATGCACCAGATACGCCAGCAAAAAGTAGACAACAATGTGCAGCAAATCGCTCCACAAACTATCCGATGTCCAAAATGTTACAAAGTTCTGCCACATACTTGCCTCCGAGCAGACATTTTAGCACCAAGTTAAGAAACATGACGAACGAGTAGAAGTCTGCCAAATTCCTTGACCAAAATATAAATCTGCTTAACATATTGTTATGACAAATAACGGTGGTTATCGATTAGAGTACCTGGAAAAATACCAGGGCCGTCCCCAAAAGCCATCTGGCAACAAAAACAATCCCGATAAAAAACCGCGCGGCTGCCTGGCAAAAACCGTCATCGTCCTGGTGCAGCTGAGCCTGATCGGCCTGCTGTTTGGTGTGCTGGCCTTTGTCGGCGCTTACGTTTACCTCAGCAGCGAGCTGTCGGACTCGATTGACCAGGTGGTGGCTTATCGGGGCACGGGCGTCGGCGGCACACCCCGTTTCTACGACCGCAACGGCGAGCTGCTCTTTGAGTTAACCCCCACCGATAAACGCCTCTGGCTGGCTTACAACGAAATCCCCCGCACCGTGATCGACGCCACGGTGGCCGTGGAGGACGACACCTTCTGGACCAACTACGGCTTTGATCCGGCCGCCATTGGTGCGGCACTGCTGAGCAACTACCGCAACCAGGACGGCCGTCCCGTGGGAGCCAGCACCATCACTCAACAGCTGGTGCGGCACATTGCCTTCACCTACGAAGAACGCGTCAGCGTCAGCTACGAACGCAAGCTGCGTGAACTGTTCCTTTCCTTCATCATGACCCAGCAGCGCAGCAAAGAGGCCATCGTGCAGATGTACCTCAACGAGATTTATTACGGTAACCTGGCCTACGGCATCGAAGCGGCAGCGCAAACCTACTTTGCCAAATCAGCGCAAAATCTGACGCTGGCCGAAGCCGCGTTCCTGGCCGGGCTGCCGCAATCGCCGCTGGATTGGGACCCATACACCAATTTTGACGCAGCCAAGATACGTCAGGAATTTATTCTGGACTTGATGGTGAACGAAGGCGTAATCACCGCGCTGGATGCGGAGATTGCCAAAGGGGTGACGCTGCATATCGCGCCGCGCATCACCGCCAACGAGGCGGCAGGCGAGGTGACGCTGGAAGCCGCCCACTTTGTGCTCTACGTACAAAGCGAGCTGGAACGATTATACGGACCGGATGCGATTGCCCTGGGCGGCTGGCAAA
>CAUJGI010000794.1 GCA_963169155.1 Chloroflexota bacterium | reverse complement strand
ACGCAATTGCAGTGGTTTGCTCAGGACACCGGCTACCTGTCGCCCAAAACGAAGCTTGATTTGCTGCCCGACCACGCCTCGATTGGCGATCAGCTGCGCCACCTGTGGCCGCAGCTGCAAGCCGCGGGCAGCCTGCCGGAGGAGCTGACCTGGGCGGAGTTTGCCCAGCAGTTTGCCGTCTTCCAGGCCAACTATGCGGCGATGCAGGCGTATGCGCCACGGCCGTTTGCCCAGCCGGTCCACCTCATCGTGGCTAAAAACAGCGCCAGGGGGCAAAAGGACAAATGGCTGGGCTGGCAGAAACACCTGACTCAGCTGTCGGTGGAGGTGCTGCGCGGCAACCACTTTACCCTGCTGCAAGAGCCCAAAACCGTGCAGCAAATTGCCCAAATGGTGGCTAACCATTTGGGCCGACCAATGAGCCTGAGGCAATAACCGTAATATTAGAACTTTCGCTCGGGAAATCTGAAGAGCAGGAATTCGCGGTAAGCACGCCTCTGCACGCAGATTATCAGGGAGCAAGTCAGCTATCACTTAATCGATAGTTTTTTGCAACTCAAGCGCTTTCATTTTCGTTGTGAACCAGGCGTGATAACAACACGATGCGGAAAGACAAGACTTTGGGGACCAACGTGTCGTCCACTAGCTTTGATCTTGCCCCATTTTTGTGGATATTAAGTTAAGACTAATTGATGTTGATACAAGTCGAGACTTGCACGCCGCACTTTGTACGTTTTAGGAGCTATAGTCAGTCGGCGATGCTTATTCGGCATAATCTTTTGCACCAAAGATGATGAAGAACTCAAAAACCAGGCCACAGGCTAAGGTACAATTAGTCAAAGTATTTGTGCGATTGCCCCCATGCCCATTGTCGCTTTATGCTCTACCCCAACGAATGAAGATAGGCTGCTCAGGGCCTGCCAGGCACGCAGCTGGCTCTCATCTACCTGGACCGCTTCAAACCAGGCTTCTCCTACAAATCCAGTAAACACTTCTTTTTGGTAAAGGGCTTCCACTAGGATCGGAACAGAAATTGGACACAGAACATAATCTGTCGGCAGCTTACCGGTTTTCTTGAGAGAAGCACCGTTATGGCGGGATTCTTGCTTCTAGATGCGCCATTCTGACTGAAAATGAACACGATTTCAGTGCGCCAAAACAAGAGTTTTCAAGTCAAAAATGGGTGTAAAAAAGCTATGTCTAAAACCTGCGCGCATCCTGAGCAAAGCACTTTCTCACTTCTCGATCCTTTGCTGGCAAGTAATCCTGTTACCCCCAACATCGCTTATGTATAACCAGCAATTCAAAATTCACAGCAATTCGAAATATGAATTCAGTCAGGCTCAAGCTCAAGTTGGTCAAACATAAACTTGAGAATCGAACGCCAATCCGAGAATATCAAGTAGCGCAGCAACGCTTCTACATCATTAAAAAATGTGCGCCGTGCACCCAATGCTCTTCGAACTTGTTGGTAAATCTGGTCAGCCACCTGGACAATCGTGTGCAGGAGAAAAGCGAGCAAATTCAGGGTCAGCAGTGTGGTCGAAAGATGCTCCTGACCATGACCGAAATTGTGGTCAATCTGGTAGCCATGATTCTTGAGCACATTATTGTTTTCATTCTCGCTTTTCCAGCGGGCACGTCCACAAGCAACAACCTCTGGTAGGTTCCCCTCCTCAAGTAGGAGGCTGGTTACCCATTCGTTGCGGTAAAGGACTTCCCCGGTTTCTTCATGGGTGATTTGTAAATCGCACCAGTTGACCACCAACGCATCATCCCCAGCACACAACGGAACATCGTTGAGAAAGCGATAGGTCCAGGTTTCACCATACCGACCGTTCCAGTGACGGTGGGAGAATGTGGCGATGCGACCCAGGTGAGCGACCGCATCCACCACGGTATAGAGGGCTGGATGACTATCTCGATGAGCCACAAAGATGAAATCACCCCCACTGCTCACGACCATTTCGCACAAGGGCTGCCTGCTGTAGAGGTCATCGCCCAGTAAAAAGGCCCGGTGCTGACGTAAGACATCTGCCTCTTGTTGCACCCATCGTTTGGCGGCGTTCATCTCGCAATCCTGCTTCTCCTGGCCATCTTGAGGAATGATGAATTCCGGCACATAAGGCAATACGTGCGGCTGTTCCGGTGCCACAACCACGGGTGTAATCGCGCTGTGCAAATACACAGTCCCATGTTCATGCTCATGTCTTTGGCACTTGGCACAGGAGATTTTCTTGGAGGAAAAGTAATAGACACCATCCAGGCTAAACGCCAGTCGTCTGTCCAGCACGTGCCATTGACTTAAATACCCGCTCTCAGCCAACTGCCCCAACAAGAAGCGATATTCATCACTGAATTCACTGGGACTCACTGGGTCTAGCAGATTGCGGATGTGGGTGTCTGTCGGGATTCGCTCCATCTTGAAGACGGTTCCTGCATTACTTTTGCCTTTGGCTTGTTGCAAGTGGCGTTGCCATGCCAAAAAAGAACCACTTTGCATAAAAAAGATGGCAAAGGCTGCCTGTGCGGCATCATTGACCTCATATTGGACATTTTGACCAGTGCGTTTGTCTGTTAGCTGCTTGGATTTCAGGCGCAGAATAAATGCGTCCAGGGTTAGTTCGTATCTCATGCACCAACTATTTACCCGTTTAATCTATATTTCGAATTGCTGCCGTTTCCCGCCAACCCTACATCAATCGGCCAACCTGTGGCATAATTCGCGAACACATTCATAAAAGAAGGATAGTTTTGTTATGCATCTCTACATGATCCGCCACGGTCAAAGTTATGTCAATTTACACGACTGGAAGGGCGGCAACACGGATGAAGGGCTGACCGCGTTAGGCAAGGCCCAGGCTGAAGCGTTGGGACGTTGGCTGCCAAAAGAAATCAAGTCGATTGATGCCCTGTACGCCAGCACGATGAGGCGCGCCCAGGAAACGGCCGCTCCCGTCTCTGCCGCCTACCACATTCCCATCATCAGCGACGACCGGCTGCGCGAAATTGGCAACAACCGCCTGGACCACACCCCGTGGCCCAGCGACGATTTACCGGAATATGGCTCGTTTTGGGGCAGCGAACGGCCGTTTAACACCATCACCCCGGATCGCCCCGATGGCGAATCGATGATGCACTTTCGCGTGCGCATTGGCCGCTTTATTGAAGAAATGCTGGAAAAACACCGGCAGCAAACCATTGTGGCCGTCTGTCACGGTGGCGTGATTGAGTTGGCTTTTGACCACATGTTTAACGTTGGCCCCTGGCGGCGCTGCGAGGTGTGGAGCAAAAACACGGGCATTACCCACTTTGAATACGTGGAGCTTCCGCTGCGCGAGACGTGGCGGCTGTACTTCCAGAGCCGGGTAGAGCACCTGGTAGACATCAAGCTGCATACCGACGGTCGTGGCCCGGAAAGCCCGCGCGAGGAAGCATGACGCCAACCCTTATTGCTACGGCCGATCCAGATTTTGCTCCTGCGGCCGTGGCTGAACTGCAAAAAGCAGGCAGCCGGGAGAGCGAACCACTGGCTCCCGGCATTTGGGCCGTCCAGCTGGCGGACGATTTTTTTGCCCTTGCTGAACGGTGGCGGCAGCAGCCGCCCATCTTCGTGCGGCACATCTGCCCGGTGCACACGGTGCTGCCCCTGGCAGATGGCATTGAGAATGTGGTGGCAACGGCCGTACCCTTCTTCACCCACCTGCTAGAGCCCGACTGGCCATTTTCTGTACAGACCCGGGTGCTGGGCAAGCTGGCCATCAAGCCGTTCGACGTCAACCAGCCGTTGGGCAATCAGCTGGCTGCCGCTTCGGGCGCGCCGCTGGACGTGCGACGGCCGTTCCAAATCTTGTCGGTGGTCCTGGCGGGCGATGCAGCCTACCTGGGTCTGTCGCTGGCCACCAACAACTTGTCCAACTGGGCAGGCGGCGTGCGCCGTTTTGCTCGCGAACCGGAGCAGATCAGCCGGGCCGAGTTTAAGCTGCTGGAGGCGCTGGAAGTGTTTGCCATCGAGCTGCCGCCGCGCGGCCGGGCGCTCGATTTGGGTGCCGCCCCCGGCGGCTGGACGCGCGTTTTGCGGCAGAAGGAACAGTATGTGACGGCCGTTGATCCCGCCTGGCTGCATCCCTCTCTGCAAAAGGACAAAGGGGTGCGCCACCTGCGCCTCACCGCCGAGGAGTACCTGGAGCAATACCCGGACACCTACGACGTAATTGTCAACGACATGCGGCTGGACGCGCGAGATTCAGCACGGTTGATGGGGGAGTACGGCCGTTACCTCTACCCACATGGCCTGGCCCTTATCACCCTCAAGCTGCCAGAAAGGCGCTACGGGGCTGCGCTGGATCATGCCCTCAACATCCTGCGGCAAAA
>CAUJGI010000793.1 GCA_963169155.1 Chloroflexota bacterium | reverse complement strand
TACCGGCAGCCAATCGGCCCACAAAAAGCGCCGCGCCCGCACCGACTGCCACAAGCGGGGCAGATAGCTGAGCAAGATACCCAGGGCCAGAACGGCCGTTAAATTCATAAAGCCGCCATACGGATTGGGCTGGTTAAACGTGCCGTACGCCCGGTAGAACCGGTCCAACACCAAAAAGTGCTCCGGGCCGTCGCCGCGCAGGCCAAACTGGTAGATGCCCAACGCCGCCTGGCTCAATCCAGCGGCAAAAAGCGCCGCCAGCAGCCAAACCACCGGCTTCACACCACCTTCCTGGCGCTCTTGCCAGATCGTCACCCGGTCCACCACCAGCAGCATGATCGCCAACATCTCGACCCATTTCAGCAGCTCTCTCAAGCCGAAGTTGTAAGATGGGGCGTCCACCACCGTAACGGCGGCAATGCCCGTGAACAGCGCCAGGGGCACGGCCAAAAAGGTGCGCGGCACAAACAAACGGCGCTGGCGCAGCCCGTGGGCCAGCCAGGCGAGCAGGCTAAACAGCAGGTAGAATTGGCCGCTGTCCAGCAAGCCACTTTCCGTAGCGCCCAGCGGACCCGTGAGCAGGGCGGCAAACAGCCCGGCCAGCGGTTCGATGAGGGTTAGCACGAGGACGGCCGTACGCAACAGCAGCGGTCCCGATTCAGCCGGGGGCAGCACCGCCAGTGCCCCGCCCAGGAGCACGGCCAGCAGCACAAACCAGGCTGGCTGCCACTGTGAATGGCCAACCAGCCTGTGATAAATGGTGCGGGGAAACGGCCGTATCTCCTGCAAAATTCCTCTTACACCTTGTCGCGGAAGTAATCTAGCGTGTTCTTCAAGCCCTCGGCCAGCTGCACTTTTGGCTCCCAGCCCAGCACCCGCTTCGCTTTGCTGATGTCCGGGCGGCGCTGCTTGGGATCATCGGTAAAGCGATCATCGGTCGGCTGCACAAACACGATCTCCGACTTACTGCGAGCGATCTCGACCACCGCATTGGCAAACTCCACGATAGTCATTTCGCTCGGATTGCCAATATTCACGGGCAAAGCCTCATCGGAGTGCAGCAGGCGGTAAATACCATCAACCAGATCGCTGTAATATTGGAAGGAGCGGGTTTGACTGCCATTGCCATACACCGTGATCGGCTGGTCGGTCAGCGCCTGGTGGATGAAGTTGGGCACCACACGGCCGTCATTCAGCCGCATCCGTGGTCCATAGGTGTTAAAAATACGCACAATGCGCGTTTCCAGGCCGTGGTAGCGCTGGTAGGCCAGGGTCATCGCTTCGGCAAATCGCTTGGCTTCATCATAAACCCCGCGCGGCCCAATTGGATTCACATTACCCCAATATGTTTCTGGCTGCGGGTTCACCTGCGGGTCGCCATAGACCTCGGAGGTGGAGGCCAGCAGGTAGCGCGCCCCCTTAGCCTTGGCCAGGCCCAGGGTGTTGTGTGTGCCCAACGAGCCCACTTTCAGCGTGGGGATAGGATGTTCCAGGTAGTCATTGGGGCTGGCCGGGGAAGCAAAGTGCAAAACAGCGTCAATTTCGCCTGGCACATAGATGTAGTTGCTCACATCATGTTTGATGAAGCTGAAGCGCTCGTGCCCCATCAGGTGGGCAATATTGTCCATATTGCCAGTGATCAGGTTATCCATACCCACCACGGTATGACCTTCCCCAATAAAACGATCTGATAAATGGGAGCCGAGAAAGCCAGCAGCTCCAGTGATTAAAACACGCATGGTGTCTCCTTGTGTGCCCACTTGCCGGGTAGAGTTGGGCTTGTTCACCAGCCGGGCCAGGCGCACTCTTGCCAAAATAGAGGGATACGGCCGTTCGTCAACCTGGGGCTGCGTCTTTGGGCTGGCACAGTAATGGATGTTGTTCAGGTTGCGGCTATTGTATCTTAGCCAGAATGGGGTGACGAACGATACGGCCGTACAATCCACAAACAATTTGCCTATGAGACGCGTACGGCAAAACCTACCCATTTTACCCCGGCTTTACTTACACCACGTCTGAACATCAAACTTTTCTTTACCCTCGCAAAACCAAACTGGTCAATGTATACTCATTTGGAGAAATTGGAATTGGAGGGGTATATGCCCAAAAACGAAACGGCCGTTATCACTCACACCGAAGCCAACATCCATGAACGGCGCAAAGCAGATCATATCCGTATCAATCTGGAAGAAAACGTCACCTTCAACAAACTGACAACCGGGCTAGAAAATTACTTTTTTATGCACCAGGCGCTGCCCGAACTCGATCTGGCGGCAGTGGACACCACCACCACGCTTTTTGGCAAACCGCTGCGCACCCCCCTACTCATCTCCTCCATGACGGGCGGCACGCCGGAAGCCGGTCTCATCAACCGCACGCTCGCCGAAGCGGCCCAGGCAGTTGGCATCGCCATGGGGCTTGGCTCACAGCGCGCCGCCATTGAAGATGCCAGCCTGGCCGACACCTACCACGTGCGTCAGGTAGCCCCAGACATTTTGCTGTTTGCCAACGTGGGCGCAGTGCAGCTCAACTACGGCTACGGCCTGGACCAATGCCGCCGCGCCGTAGAGATGTGCCAAGCCGATGCGCTGATCCTCCACTTCAACGCCCTGCAAGAAGCGGTGCAGCCAGAAGGCGACGGCAATTTTGCCAGCCTGCTGGGCAAAGTGGAGCAAATCTGCCGCAATCTGCCTGTACCGGTCATTGCCAAAGAAGTTGGCTGGGGCTTTGCCGAGGAAACGGCGCGCCAGCTGGTGAACGCAGGCGTGGCGGCCATCGATGTGGCTGGGGCGGGCGGCACCTCGTGGAGCCAGGTGGAGATGTACCGCGCACCAACAACACGCCACGCGCGGGTGGCCGGGGCGTTTATCGATTGGGGTATTCCTACGGCCGTATCCATCCAATACTGCCGCCGCGCCGCCCCCCATCTGCCCATCATCGCCAGTGGTGGCATCCGCAACGGCATCGACGTGGCCAAATGTATCGCCCTCGGCGCGAACCTGGTTGGCTTTGCCGGTGAATTCCTCCGCGCCGCCGACAAAAACGGCGTCGCTGGCGTCGTTGAACTGGCCGAGACGCTCACGGATGAACTGCGCATCGCCATGTTCTGCTCCGGGGCAGAAAATCTAGCATCTCTTTCCAAAACCCAACTGCATACGCAGTTTCTAACATAGTTCAAGAGTAGGAATGAGAGATTGGCGTCCAACAGCGTCTCCCAATCTCAAATCTCCACTCCCTAATCTCCCGACATGAACGAACTCCAACAACTATCCGAACAAATGCGCCTGGCGGTCAACGCCGAAATGAAAGCCGTTCTCCAGGCCAGCGACGAAACACCCAACCTGTTTTACGGCATGATGCATTACCACATGGGCTGGCGCGACGAAAATTTGCAGCCCGCGGATATCAACGCGGGCAAGCAAATTCGACCGGTCATGTGCCTGCTCGCCTGCCAGGCAGCCGGTGGTGATTGGCAGCAGGCGGTACCGGCCGCTGCCGCGATTGAGATGCTGCACAACTTCTCGCTGATCCACGACGATATCGAGGATGCCAGCCCAACCCGGCGCGGCCGTAAAACGCTGTGGACCATTTGGGGCATGGAGCAGGCGATCAACGCCGGAGATGCGATGTTTGCCCTGGCCCACCTGGCCTTAACGCGCCTGGTGGATCGGGGGGTGGCGGCAGAAACGGCCGTTACCGCTCTGCGCCGCTTCGATGAGACCTGCCTCGGCTTAACCCAGGGACAACACGCTGACATGGATTTTGAGCGGCGAGAGGTCGTCAGTGTAGATGAATACCTGGCGATGATTACGGGGAAAACGGCCGTGCTCGTCTCCCTCTGCACCGAACTAGGCGCGCTCATCGCTGGGGCCGACAGCCAGACCGTCGATCACTATGCTCAGTTTGGCCTCAACCTCGGCCTCGCGTTCCAGGTCATCGACGACATCCTGGGCATCTGGGGCGACGAAGCTGTCATCGGCAAGTCCGCCTCCACCGACATTCTCACCAAAAAGAAGACGCTGCCCGTGCTGTACGGCCTCAACCACAACGGTGCCCTCCGTCAGCTGTACGCGCAAGAACAAACCGACGAGCTGTTTGTCCAGCAAGCCATCCAGGTGCTCAACACCACGGGCGCGCGCGATTATGCCATCGAGCGGGCCACCTACTACTCCGAAAATGCCCTGCAGCACCTGGAAGAAGCCGCGCCCTCCGGCCCTGCCTATACGGCGCTCAACCAACTCTCCGCCATGCTCCTGCAGCGAGATTTTTAGCGTTCCTCAAGCGCATCGTCCGTGAAGTATTTTGGCAGCCAGGTCCTATCATTCTGGGCGAAGTGAAGAATCCCTTTAAACAAAAAACGGCGACCCATTTTTGAGTCGCCGTTTTGCTATGCTTTACAAAACCTTATTCATAATCTTCGTCATCAACATCGGGCAGTTCCATGTGTTCCCGGGTTGCTTCCATAGCCGCCGCCGCCGCAATCGCTTCCAACACAGCATCGTCTGTGTTGTCGTCAATCAAAGCGCCAGAGTAATCCACTGGCTCTTCCAAGACCTCTTTAACCTCGTCCAGACCAGCGTCCACTTGTTGCGGCCGCCGATTGTGCATGGCAAAACCCGTCCCGGCGGGGATCAGCTTACCGATAATCACGTTTTCCTTCAGACCAATCAAATCGTCTTCGCGACCCGCAATGGCGGCGCTGGCCAACACTTTGATCGTGTGCTGGAAGGAGCTGGCAGACAGGAAGCTGTCGGTATTCAACGCACCCTTGGTAATGCCCAACAAAACAGGCTCGGCCTGAGCGGGCTGGCCGCCTTCCTCCATGATTTCCTCGTTGTTGGCCTGGAAGATCGACGTTTCGATCAATTCACCGGGCAGCATCTCGGTATCACCAGAAGAGGTTACCATCACCTTGCTCAGCATCTTGCGAATGATTACCTCAAAATGCTTGTCATGAATATTCTGGCCCTGCGGACGGTAAACCTGCTGCATTTCGCGGAGCAGATACTGCGTGACAGCATCACGTCCCAGGATTTCCAGGATACGGTGCGGGTTCTTGGACCCTTCTGTCAGCTGTTCACCGGCGCTTACGTCCTGACCATCGGAAAGCAGCAAGCGCATACCGGCGGGAATCTCGTAATCGCGTTCGTCTTTGCTTTCCCAGGTCACTTTGATAGTGTCACTGACGCGGGCCACACGACCACCATGACGGGCCACCACGACTTCGTCTTCGTTTTCAGCCAGCACGCCACCCGCTTCGATGACGTCATTGTTGCCAACCTTTACGTCCCAACCACCGGTAACTTCATAAATATCATCCACCAGGCGCAGATCGGTTACAAAGACGTGACGCACCCCATCAACAACGCGAATGTCGGCACGGCCACCAATTTCGGTGATAACCGCTTCACCCTTGGGTCGTTGACGGGCTTCGAAGAGCTCTTCCACGCGGGGCAAACCCTGAGTGATGTCACCACCGGCAGAAGCCGTACCACCCGTATGGAAAGTACGCAAGGTCAGCTGGGTGCCGGGTTCACCAATGGACTGGGCGGCGACGATACCAACGGCCGTTCCCTGTTCCACCGGCTTGCCCCGGGCCAGATCGATCCCATAACATTTGGCGCAAATCCCCCGGCGCATCTCACACGTCATGGGCGAGTAAACGTACACCTCAGCTACACCCAGAGTGTCCACCTCATCAGCAATCTGGTCAGTGAAATACTCATCCTTGTCAATGACGATTTCGCCCGTTTCCGGATTGGCAATCGCCGCAGCGGCAACCCGACCCAGAATACGCTCGGCTAACGTCTGCTTGCCAAAGTTATCCACACGGCGCACCCAGATACCTTTGTTGGTGCCACAATCGTCTTCCATGACGATCATTTCCTGAGCAATATCCACCAAACGACGGGTCAGGTAACCAGCATCGGCCGTACGGAGCGCCGTATCAGCCAGACCCTTGCGGGCACCGTGTGTCGAGATGAAATATTCTAGCGTGTCCAACCCCATGCGGAAGTTCGACTGAATCGGCACCGGGATAATCTTACCCTGGGGATCAGCCATCAAGCCGCGCATACCAGCCAGCTGCGTGATAGGGCCAAAACCGCCCTTACCAGCACCAGACAACGCCATAACGGCAATGGGGCTGGCCGGATCCATCGCATCACGCACGGCCTTTTCTACCTTGTCCTTGGCATCGTTCCACTGCTCAATCGTGCGCTGATACTGTTCTTCTTCCGTCAGCAAACCACGACGATACTGGCGATCGATTTCATTCACCCGCTGCAGAGCATCATCCAGAATACCCTGGCGCTCCTCGGGAATGGTCAGGTCGGCCACAGCAATCGTCGTACCGGAGATAGTGGCGTATTTGAAACCAATGTTTTTGATGGCATCCACCATCTCAATCGTTGCCTCATCACCCACCAAACGATAAATCCGGTTGATGAGGGCGTTTACACCACCTTTGTCCAACACGCGGTTAACAAAGTGAAAATCTTCGGGCAGCGTCATGTTGAACAGTACACGCCCTGGTGACGTTTCGATGATACGGCGGCGTGGCATACCATCAACATAGCGGGAGTGGTCTTCACCGAAGTATGTATCCACCTCCAGTTTAATTTTGGCATGGATATCAACGTAACCCAGTTCATAGGCAGTCTCAACATCATCCATGCTGCCAAATGTGCTGCCTTCACCTTTGCGACCTTCTACCATCAGCGTCAGGTAGTACACACCCAACACCATATCTTTAGACGGTCCCACAATCGGCTGGCCATCAGACGGTTTGAGCAGGTTACGCGTGGCCATCATTAAGCTTTTGGCTTCATCAACCGCTTTCTGGGAAAGCGGCACGTGCACCGCCATCTGGTCACCGTCAAAGTCGGCATTAAAGGCAGCGCACACCAGTGGATGCAGCTGAATGGCCTTGCCTTCAACCAGCATCGGCATAAACGCCTGGATACCCAGACGATGTAGCGTGGGGGCACGGTTTAGCAAAATCGGCCGTCCCTGAATGACCTCTTCCAGCACTTCCCACACTTCTGGGGGCTGGCGCTCGATGAAGCGGCGGGCACCTTTCACGTTGCTGGCATAGCCATATTCCACCAACTTGCTAATCACAAACGGCCGAAACAGCTCCAACGCCATCGTCTTAGGCAAACCACACTGACCTAGCTTCAGGGTCGGGCCAACCACAATGACCGAACGGCCGGAATAATCCACACGTTTACCCAGCAAGTTGCGCCGGAAACGCCCCTTCTTACCCTTGAGCATGTCAGACAGCGACTTCAGCTCACGGCGACCGCGGCGGCTGAGCGCCTTGCCGCGCTGGCTGTTGTCGATCAGACTGTCTACCGCTTCCTGGAGCATACGTTTTTCGTTACGCACGATCACATCGGGCGCGCCCAGCTCCAGCAGGCGCTTGAGACGGTTGTTCCGGTTAATAACCCGACGATACAAATCATTCAGGTCAGAGGTGGCAAAACGGCCGCCGTCCAACTGAACCATCGGGCGCAGGTCGGGTGGGATAACCGGCAAGACGGTCAAAATCATCCACTCAGGACGGTTGCCGCTCTTACGCAGCGATTCGACCACCTGCAAACGCTTCGTCGCTCGCTTGGCGGCTTGCTTGGAACGCGTGGTACGCACCTCGCGCCATAATTCACGCGACAGCTTGTCCAGGTCCATCTTCTTAAGGATGTCATACAGCGCCTCAGCGCCCATATCGGCGCGGAAGACGTTGCCAAACTTGCTCTTCAGTTCGCGATAATCGTTTTCGTTCAGGAAAACCATCGGCTCCAGGTTTTCTAACTGCTCGCGGTTGGCCTGGGCCTGCTGCCGCAAACGGGTCAGCTTTTGGGCCAACTCATCGCGCAGGTCACCGCCCACCGCATCAGCTTCGGTACGCAGCTCTTCGATTTCCTTCTGCAAGCTGGCCACTTCGCTTTGATGATCCTCTTCGCTTTCCTTCTGAACCTCGTTCAGACGCTCAGAGGTAACCTCTTGCACCAACACACTATGCTCACGGCCAACAGTTTCACCCGCCTTCACGATGATCGTACCACCCAAGATAATGTCTTCGCTGGCGGCCGAACCCTTCAAATTCTCCAGGCGGCGCTCGACGGATTGCGCTTCTTTCACAACATCGTCGGTGACCTCAGACAGGCGGTCTTCAAACGACTCGTTCAGCGCCAGCAAACGGGCTTCCAGATCACGCAGGCGAATCTGAGCATCGGAAGTGGCGTCACCAATATTCGACTGCAAATCATCTTCAAAGCGGAGTTCGGCGTCGGCCAGCTCTTCTTCAAGCCGTTTCAGGGCACGCTGGCGTGCTTCTTCGTCGACACTGGTAATGACGTACTGCGCAAAATAAAGGACACGGTCAAGATTACGACGCGAGACGTTGAGCAGCAGACCCATGTGGCTGGGGACACGTCGCGTATACCAAACGTGAGCAACCGGAGCAGCCAGTTCAATGTGCCCCATCCGCTCACGACGCACGGCCGAACGGGTCACTTCAACGCCACATTTATCACAAACAATACCCTTATAACGAACATTTTTATACTTGCCGCAGTAACACTGCCAATCACGCGTGGGGCCAAAAATTGCCTCACAAAATAGACCGTCTTTTTCTGGTCGCAAACGGCGATAGTTAATGGTTTCTGGTTTGGTAACCTCACCATATGACCATGACCGCATTTGGTCCGGGGATGCTAAGCTTATGCGTAACGAACGGAATTCGGTTGTCTCCACCAGATGACCTCCCAAAATGAATAAAGCTCCAACCCAAAATAAGTTTGTCTAGACATACTGACTTGCACAGCGCTTGCGCACGAGAATGGGGTCCGCTTACGAGGATTCGTAAACACGGAAAAAGAGCGTATGGTCTGATCAGGACCAACGCTCTTAAAACGTCGTGGCAAATTTTATGTATGTAAGGCGATTATATCGGTACTTATCAATATGTCAACGCTTTTACATAAGTGTCTCGTAAGCTTGTGCAAGCCGAGAATTATACAAAATACGGCCGTTTCTGCCAAGTCCTAATTTGGTAAAAACGCGACTCAATACCGATTTATTCGGGCATTGCCGGCATTACCGTTGCCCCACAAAATGCGCATTCGTACACGGTAACACCCCGCGGCTGGGGCGGAACGGCCGCATAACAATTCGGGCACTGCTCTGGAAAACTGGCGCTGGTGATACCTGCCGCTTCCAGCTCATCTACGTACTCATCGGAGCGGTCGCCATCAATCTCCCCCGATTGGATACGATTGATCATCGCCGCCCAATCGGCAGAGTCCTGGCCCTTGAGATGAAAACGCGCCCGCGAAAGCGAGGCAGTGGCGGCAAAAACCAGCTCCAAAATATCCGCTTTGCCCATGCCCAGGAAACCGCCCTCTTCCTTGTGGCTGATCTGATCAATTTCGTGCACCTGCACGGCAATTTGCAGCTTCTGCACCATTTCTGATTCGGCTTTAAAGAGGCCAAAGCGCTTTTTGGTAACCACCTCTTCGCGCTGCTCAAACAGCAGGCGCTGGTCGGTGAGGAACAGGAAGCCTTCGGGGCCGTCTTCGCCATCCTGCTGCCATTGGGCCGCTACGGCCAGCAGCGGCCCCTCAGCCTCTTGCAAGCGAATCTCCTGGGAGCCGGCCATCAGGTCCAGCATTTTTTGCACCTGCCCCAGGGCAAATTCGATTTTGTACAGCTCACTCTTGGTGCCTTCATACAGACCCGCAACAGCACCACGAGCGGCGGTAACGCGGCTGCCCAGGGTATCTACGGCCGTATCCACCGATTTCACCACAGCCGCATTGGCATTACTCAGGCGACCCATCTGGCGCTCAGCTTGATCCAGGTCGGTATCCAGCCGCTGCACCTGCTCAGCCAACGCTTTTTCTACGCGGGGGCGGAGCTCATCCCACTGGTCATCCAGTGCTTCCAGCTTATCTTCCAGCTGGCCGGAATGAACATAGCCCCGGTCACGCAAGGCTTCCAGGTCGAAGGGTAGTTTTGTCAGCTTGTCATCAATGTCGCCCACGGCCGAAAACACGTCTTCCATTTGGGCCTGGGCGGCCAGGCGCTCGAACTTGTCCTGGACACTGGTAATCTGGGCGGTTAGCTCGGGGGCGGCGGCAGCGGGGCGCGGCGTCACCGCTGGACGGCGGGGCGGTGTGGGCAACGGCCGTTGGCTGACGGCCGCTTTCCGGGCCTCAGCCCGCACCGACGGCCGTACCCGCTGCTTGAGCGCGGCCTTACGTGCTGCATCGCCAACGGTGGTTGACTTTTGCGCCGGACGATTCACGGGGCGACGAGCGCCCATCCCTGGTTTTTTAGGATCTTCTGCCATGGGTTGCCTCCTTTCTTCGGTTATGGAGTCGGTAGCGACTGTCCTACTTTTTGCTTTAAATATGCTTCCATAAAATCGTCCAGACGGCCGTCCAGCACCGCCT
>CAUJGI010000792.1 GCA_963169155.1 Chloroflexota bacterium | reverse complement strand
CAAAAAAGTGGTTTTGACCTGCTGCGCGAAGTTCGCCAACACGAACGGCTGCAGCATGCCCTGGTGGTCGCCGTTAGCGCGGGCACCCTGGAACATGACACCGCCCCCATTCGCGAGTTCGGCTTCGATGGCTTCATCAGCAAGCCGCTGCGCGCCGCCGAATTTTCCAACCAGGTGCAGCGCATTCTCGACGGCGAACGTATCTGGGAAATGCGCTGACCCGAACTAGTTTCAACTGGAGTTGCCGTGAATCAGGCCGTATCCAAATACCTTGTGAAGCAGCCCCAGCGGTGGCCGCTGGTCACTTTGCTGCTGCTTTTTTTACTGCTCACCGCCTGCTTTGGCGGTGGTGCTGCCCAGGAAGCGGCCCCGGAAGCGGCGCTTGTTTCCACCGCCACCCTGCGCTGCACCGAAACCTGCCTCGGGCAGGGGCAGTGCGGCACAACGGCCGACGGCCGTACCGTCATCCTCTCCCGCAGCGCCAGCGCCGGTTTTAGCGACCACGACGTGCTGCTGGCCAACGATAGCGTGGTCAACATTCTGGCCCAGCAGCCCTACACCATTCAAGACGTCACTGGCGTCCAGAGCAGCTTGAACTTTTATGTCGTGCAACCGACGGCCGGTGGCTTTACCAGTTGGGTCGCTGGCAGCTGTGTTGAACCCATCGTTCAACAATAACCAAACCCATGAGCGATAATCTGCGCATTGTGACCGAACTATTGGCCGCCCAGCAAGCGGGTGAGCCAGTGGTGCTGGCCACCATCATCAAATCACGCGGCTCCGTGCCGCGCCACAGCGGCAGCAAGATGCTGATCTTTGGCAACGGCCGTACATCCGGCAGCGTTGGCGGCGGCGAAATGGACTCGCGTGTGGTGCAAGAAGCGCTGCTGGCTTTAAAAGACGGCCGTACCCGCCTCCTCCCTTACACACTGGTAGCCCCGGAGCGCGGCGATCCCGGCGTGTGCGGCGGCGAGGTGGAACTGTACCTGGAACCCTACGCTCCCCAGGCCACCCTGCTGGTGGTGGGCTGCGGCCACGTGGGGCAAGCGGTGGCTGAGCTGGGCCACTTCCTCGGCTATCGCGTGGTGGTCACCGACGACCGTGAAGGGCTGGCCAGCCCGGACGTCATTCCCAATGCCGACGTCTACCTGCCCGGCAGCTTTGCCGACGCCCTGGCGCAAAATCCCATCACCGCCAGCACCTTCATTGTCCTGGTCACGCGCAACGTGCTGGTCGACCGGGAAATTGTGCCGCTAATCATTCATTCACCCGCGGCCTACATTGGCATGATGGGCAGCAGCCGCCGCTGGGCCGAAACAAAACGGCTGCTGCTGGAAGATGGCCTCACAGCCGAAGATCTGGCCCGCATCCAGGCTCCCATTGGTCTGGAAATCCAGGCCGAAACGCCGGAAGAAATTGCCGTCAGCGTCATGGCACAGGTGATTCGCCTGCGCCGTGCGCCGCAGCCCGCCTGAGCGTTTTGTGTCCGGCCATATTACGAACAGCGTCCTCGCTCAGCCTCGTGACGTTGTTCACTTGTCAACCTTCACCTAGCAACTTTATACTTGTGCCATGAACTACCATTCCCACGAACTCACCCGCTATGAAACACCTGTATCCGTTACGGCCGTCCTGGCGCTGTTGGCCCAGTACGGCCGTCGCGCCCGCCTCGTCGCTGGCGGCACCGACCTGCTGCTGGAGCTGGAGCGCGGCGTGCGGCGCGATGTGGACATTTTGATCGACATCACCCGCATTCCCGGCCTGGCCGACATCACCCAGGACGAAACCGGCACCATTCACCTGGGGCCGCTGGTGACCCACAACCAGGTCGTCGCCTCGCCCCTGCTGGTGCAAAAGGCGCTGCCCCTGGCCCAGGCCTGCCTGGAAGTGGCCTCGCCGCAGCTGCGCAACCGGGGCACCGTGGCCGGCAATCTCATCACCGCCAGCCCGGCCAACGACACCATCACCCCGCTGCGCGCCCTCAACGCCCACCTCACGCTGGCCTCGGTGCGCGGGCAGCGGGTTGTTGCCCTGGCTGATTTTCACACCGGCGTGCGCAAAACGGTGCTGGAACCAGACGAAATGGTCACCGACATCGCCTTTGCCCCACTGCCGGAATCGGCGCGCGGCATTTTTGTCAAGCTGGGGCTGCGCCGCGCCCAGGCTATCTCGGTGGTGCACCTGGCCCTGGTGCTGGATTTTGCGGCAGATGGCACGGTAAAAAGTGCCGCCATCACCCAGGGCAGCGTCGCCCCCACCATCATTCACTCCCCGGCGGCCGAGGCGTACCTGGTAGGGCAGACGTTGAGCGACGAGGTGATTGCCCACGCCGCCAATCTGGCCGCGGCGGCCGCCACCCCCATCGACGACGTGCGCAGTACGGCCGAATATCGTCAGGAAATGGTGCGTGTGCTTACCCGGCGTGGGCTGACAGCCCTGCGTGATGGCACGGAGCGCAGCCAATGGCCGCAAGACCCGGTGATGCTGTGGGGGGAGACCAACGGCCGTTTCCCCACCGGCGCGCAATTTACCCACACCCATAATCCCGACACACCCATCACCACCACCGTCAACGGCAAAACGATTACCGCCACGGGCGGCAACCACAAAACGCTGCTGCGCTGGCTGCGTGAAGAGGGCACGCTCGCCGGAGCGTCGTTGACGGGCAGCAAGGAAGGGTGCGGCGAAGGGGAATGCGGCGCCTGCACCGTCATCCTGGACGGCATGGCAGTGATGTCTTGCCTGGTGCCCGCGCCCCGCGCCCACGGGGCCACCATCGTGACCATCGAGGGATTGGCAAACGGCGCGGCAGAGGCAAACTTACATCCTCTGCAGCAGGCGTTTGTGGAGACGGGGGCGGTGCAGTGCGGCTATTGCATTCCAGGCTTCCTGGTGGCTGGCGCGAAACTGCTGGAGGAACGGCCGTCTCCCAGCCGCGAACAAATTTTGCAGGCCTTTAGCGGCAATCTCTGCCGCTGTACCGGCTACTATAAAATCATCGAAGCCATCGAAAAAGCCGCGAAAGAAAATCCGTAGATCCTGGAGGTTCTCCAATGCGTCTAGAAAAGAAACGAGCCGAAGAAATATCAAAACGAAAAGGTCTGACGGGTAAAACGGTTGTTCAGGTCATCTGGCTGTTCTTCACCGGCACCCTGGCCTACCTGTTTGCCAACTACCTGTTCAGCCAGGGGCTGGTGACGGCCAGCGTGTTTTATAACCAGCTGTTCATTCCCCGCTCAGTGCCTGAATGGGGGCTGAAGCTGATCATGGTGCTGGGCATGGTAATTGTGATGCAAATCGTGTTTTCTATTGGCTTTATCATCGCCAGCCCGGAAGGCCGCCGCCGCACAGGCGACGCCACGATGAAATCACGCAACAAAGATCCATTCGACGACCGTTTTGGCTAGGCCCAAATGCATTTTCCCGGAAACTGCCATAGGAGTTTCCGGGAAAATTTACCCGCAACCACAAATCGAGAAAAAGTATGCTCAAGTCTGAATCTGTTTATCGCGTAGACGCTCCAGGTAAAGTTACGGGCACCGCGCTGTACGGCGGTGACATCACCCCAGACAATTTGCTGCATGGCAAGGTGATGTTTAGCAACCAACCCCATGCCCGCATGATTTCCATGGACACCTCGGCGGCCGAAGCGGTGCCCGGCGTGGTAGCCATTCTCACCACCAAAGACGTGCCGGTGAACGGCTATGGGCTGGGTGGGCCTGACCAGCCGGTGCTGGTGGGGCTGGGCGGCAGCAATCCCCACGCCGACATCAGCCGCTGGGAAGGGGATCACGTGGCCGTCATCATTGCCGAAACGGAAACGGCCGCTGCCCACGCCCGCAGCCTCATCAAAATTGAGTGGGAACCGCTGCCCATCGTCAGCACGATGGAAGAGGCGCTGACGGATGAGGTGATCCTGCACCCCTGGCACGGCAGCAATATGCTGAAAAAGTACCAGATTCGCAAAGGCGACATGGCCACTGGCTGGGCCGAAGCCGACGTCATCATCGAAGGCACGTACCACCTGCCCTGGCAGGAACACGCTTACTTGCAGCCCGAAGCGGGCGTCGGCTACATCGACGACAAGGGGCGCGTCACCGTGGAATTTGGCGGGCAGTGGGCGCACGAAGATCGGGAACAGGTGGCCCACTCCCTGGGCCTGCCGGAAGAGCAGGTGCGCATCATCTACCCGGCCATTGGAGGCGCGTTTGGCGGCAAGGAAGATATGTCCTTGCAAATTGTGCTGGGGCTGGCCGCCAAATATCTGCACGAGCGGGGCATTGAGCGCCCGGTGCGCATTATCTGGACCCGTGAAGAGAGCATTTTGGGGCACCACAAGCGGCATCAAGCCACGGTTTATACCAAGTGGGGCGCGACAAAAGAGGGGAAGATTACGGCCGTTTCCGCTACCGTACACATGGACAGCGGCGCCTACACCTACACCAGTCCCAAAGTGCTGGGCAACTTCCACCTCATGGTCACCGGCCCGTACGAAATCCCCCATGCCCACATCGACAGCTACGCCATCACCACCAACAACGTGCCCGGCGGCGCGTTCCGTGGCTTTGGCGGGCCACAAGGCGCTTTTGCCGCCGAAACGCAGATGAACAAGCTGGCCGAAGCGCTGGGCATGAGCCCGGTGGAGATTCGCCTGAAAAACGTGCTGCGCGAAGGCAGCCTGCTCACCGTGCAGACGCCGCCCCCGCCCGGCATCAGCATGGCCGAGGTGGTGGAGCGGTGTGCACAAGAAGCAGGGTGGCCGGTGAACGGTGAGCGGTTAGCGGTAAACGGTAATTCGTCATCGTTTAACAGCATTCAATCGCTGCCGGGCAACCCCCAGTCGCTGCGCCGGGGACGGGGCATTGCCTGTTCGTTTAAAAATATCGGGTTCTCTTTTGGTGCGCCGGAAAAATGCGACGCCATCATTGAGCTGCACGGCAAAACGCAAATCGAGCGCGTGGTGCTGCGCCATGCCGGGGCCGATGTGGGCCAGGGCGCGCATACCGCTTTCCGCCAGATGGCGGCAGCGGCCGTTGGCGTCGATATCAGTCTGGTGGAGCTGGATATGTCCGACACGGCCAGCAGCGGCAATTCCGGGTCGGCTTCCGCGTCCCGGCTCACCTGGATGGCGGGCAACTCCATTCGCGGTGCGGCCGAGGCCGCCCTGACCGCCTGGACCAACGAGGAGCGCCCGGCCATTGGCCAGTATCGCTACGTGCCACCCCGCACCCAGCCGTACGATGCCGAAACCGGCGTCTGTATGCCTAACTTCACCTACGGCTACGTGGCCGAAGCGGTGGAAGTGACGGTGGACATCGAAACCGGTCATATTCGTGTGGACAAGGTGGTTTGCGCCAACGACGTGGGCAAGGCGATCAACCCCATGCTCATCGAGGGGCAGATTGAAGGGGCGGTGGTGCAGGCGCATGGTTATGCGATTATGGAAAATTTGAAGGTGAAAGACGGCCGTATCCTCAACCCGTTCCTCAGCCAATACCTCATCCCCGGCATCAAAGACGTGCCGGAGATTGTGCAGTCGGTCATCATGGAAGTACCCGACCCGATTGGCCCGTGGGGCGCGCGCGGCATGGCCGAGATGCCCTTTTTGCCGCTAGCACCGGCCATTGTAGCGGCCGTTCACGATGCCACCGGCGTCTGGTTCGACGAAATCCCGCTCACCCCCGACCGCGTTGTAGCTAAATTGCAGGAAGTTGGCATACATCGCTAGGCAAAATCTGCTACGCTTTTCCCGGTTCATCCTCAAAACACCGACAATTTGAACACTTTCTAAAATTGTCGGTGTTTTATTTTTTGTATTTACCAACCCCACAGAAGGAGTAAAACTGAAGATGCAAAAGCGACGATTGGCACTCTTGATGGCTTTGCTGGCCGCCCTGTTCCTGGTAACGGGTGGGCTGGCCGCGCCCTCCGCGGCAGACGAACCAGCGGCCGTTTTTACCAAGCAAGTAGCTGGCCCAGGCAGTGACGTGCTGGACGGCCGTTCCCAACTGCCCAACCCGGCCGAGCTGGGCGTGCGCTCTCGCACCGCCATGATTCCCGTCACCTTCAGCAAAGCCGCCGACGGCAGCTGGCAGTGGCAAGATTCCCTGCTGATAGACAGCCGCAGCGAGATGTCGATTATGGTACTCAGCCCTGATGCCGCCAACTGGGAGCTGGTCGTCAATTCCCCGGCAGGCCAGTCGATGCGCCTGGGCCAGGGCATGGATCAGCCCGGCGTGGTGCAGCGCACCGGGCAGATTGGCCTGGAGCAGCAGTCGTTTTCCGGCGACATTTACACCTTTGCCCGCCCCGCGCAGGGTGAGTGGCCGGTGACGGTGCGGACGGCCGTATCCCCCAGCGCCAGCAGCGGTCCCAGCGGCTACCTCCTGGTCTCCAACGAAAGTCCGTACCAGATTTACGCCCACCTTGGCAGCTACAACTTGTGGACCGGCAGCCCGGTCGGCCTGGTGGCCTACGCCTATGACGCCACGCAAGACAGCGGTGCCAATGCGCCCGCGGCAGCGACCAACATCATTCGCCGCGCCCAACTGCGGCTCATCGCCCCCGATGGCCGGGAACAGCGCCTGATCATGTTTGACGACGGCCGTCACGGTGACGGTGCGGCCAACGACGGCGTCTTCGGCGCGCTGGTGACACCGCGTGTAGCCGGGCAGTACACCGCCCAGGTGACAATGC
>CAUJGI010000791.1 GCA_963169155.1 Chloroflexota bacterium | reverse complement strand
CCCATGAGTGACTCAGCGCAACTCAAAATTGAGCAGGATGACAACTGTGCCGACCTGATCAGCGAAGCGATTACCGACCAGGAAGGCATTGTCCAGAGTAGTCTGCATCCCCAAGACGGCCGTCTCGAAATCGATTACGATCCCACCAAAGTATCTGAACCCACCGTAGAAAAAGTAGCCCAGCAGGTCAGCCCCATTTTGCAAGAGCGCTGGCAAACCTGCACCATGCGGTTGGGCAAGCACGGCGGGCGCGCTTGCGAAAGCTGCGCCATTGGGCTAGAGCGCCAGCTGCATCAGCTGCCTGGCGTGCGGCGGGCCACCGCCAGCTTCATGGGCGGCGCCCTCTCTGTCACCTACAACGACCAGATCATCTCCCCCGATGAAATTTCCCTGCACGTACAAAAAATGGGCGTCGATGTCTCCCCCTCTGGGGCAGAACGCGACACGGCCGTTCCCGAAACCACCACCCCCCTGCGCCGCGCCTGGGATTGGCTGATGGACGGCCGTCTCGAAGCCATCTTCACCGTTATCACCCTCATCACCATGATTGGCGGGCTGGTGGCCGAGCGGCAAGAAGCGGCCGTCACCGCCACCGTGCTGTTTGTGATCGCCTACATCGCCGGTGGCACTTTCGGCTTGCAGGGTGGCATCGAATCGCTGCGCAAGCGCACCATCGATGTGGACCTGCTCATGGTGTTGGCCGCCATCGGCGCCGCCCTGGTCGGCCAGCCGTTTGAAGGGGCGATGCTGCTCTTCCTCTTCTCGCTCTCCAACGTGCTGCAAGATTACGCCATGGACCGCACCCGCAACGCCATCAAGGCGCTGATGGAGCTGCGCCCGGCGCAGGCCACGGTGCGGCGCGGCGACAATATTTACCTGCTGCCCATCGAAAAAGTGGTCGTCAGCGACCGCATTTTGGTGAAGCCGGGCGAGCGGCTGCCGCTGGATGGGGTGGTGGTAGACGGCCGTTCCTCAATCGACCAATCCTCCATCACCGGCGAATCGATGCCCGTGAGCAAAGAAATCGGCGACACCGTTTTTGCGGGCACCATCAACAAAAACGGCAGCCTGGAAATTCGCGTCACCAAACTGGCCAAAGATTCCACCCTCGCCAAGCTCATCCAGATGGTGGAAGAGGCCCACAGCGAAAAAGCAGAAACGCAGCGCTTCATCGACACCGCCGAGCAGTATTACGCCGTCGGCGTCATCGTCCTCACCGCCCTGGTGGCCGTGGTGCCCATGATTTTCTGGCAGGAAGCGTTTAGCGCGGCGTTTTACCGGGCGATGACCGTCATGGTCGCCGCTTCGCCCTGCGCCATCGTCATCAGCACACCCGCCACGGTGCTGTCAGCGATTGGCAACGGGGCGCGGCGCGGCATTTTGTTTAAGGGCGGCGTCTACGTAGAAAACGCGGCCACCATCAAAGTGGTCGCCTTCGACAAAACCGGCACCCTCACCCAGGGCGACCCGCAAGTGACCGACGTTTTGGCGCTGGATGGCCAGACCAGCGAAGATGAGCTGCTGGCCCTGGCCGCCGCCGTTGAAGCCAAATCGGAGCATCCGCTGGCCCAGGCTACCGTGAAGGCGGCCCAAAAACGCGACCTGAGCTGGGCGGAAGCGACCGATTTTCAGGCCACCACCGGGCAAGGGGTGCGAGCCACCGTGGCCGGACGGCATTTTTGGATTGGCAACGGCCGTTTCTTCACCAAATTTAATCCCGTCGGGCTGGCGCGAGCCCAAACGGAGCTGGACCGGCTGCAAAATATGGGCCGCACCAGCGTACTTATGGCCGAGGTGGATGAAGTGGCGGGAACGGCCGTACTCCTAGGCATCCTGGCCTATGCCGACGTGATTCGCCCCGACGCGCCGGAGGTAGTGCGTGCCCTTCATGCCCTCGGCGTGCAGCACGTCGTTATGCTCACTGGCGACAACGAAGCGGTTGCCCGGCAAATTGCCCAGCAAGTGGGCGTCGATGCCTACTTTGCCGATTTGCTGCCGGAAGATAAGGTAACGGCCGTTAAAAAAGTACGCGCGCAGTACGGCCCGGTAGCCATGGTCGGTGACGGCGTCAACGATGCCCCCGCCCTGGCCACCGCCGACATCGGCATTGCCATGGGTGCGGCGGGTACGGATGTGGCCCTGGAAACGGCCGACATCGTCCTGATGTCCGACGACCTGCACAACATCCCCTACACCATCGGCCTCAGCCGCAAAACGCGGCAAACCCTGCTGCAAAACCTGGGCTTTGCCATCTTCATGATTTTGCTCATGCTGGGGACCATCTTCTTCTCCGGTCTGGCGCTGCCTGCGGCCGTGGTCGGCCACGAAGGCGGCACGGTGCTCGTCTCGCTCAACGGCCTGCGCATGTTAGGCTACAAACCGAAATAATGGTGAATGGTTAATGCCACAATTCACAATTTGTAGAGACGTTGCCATACAACGTCTCTTTTTTTTGCCAAAAGCTTTTGGGGAAGGCCTGGCGGGCAAGACGCTGCGATGCAGCGTCTTTACTTGACACACGGCTTATTCTGAATAAAATACACCATGTTAAAATTATTTTTTAGACACATCAAAATATTTTAGGTGAATGACATGGACAATCCGGCACTATTACTTTTGATAGGCGCAGCGGTGCTGGCGGTAACGGCCGTCATCCTCTGGCCTGAAAAAGGCATCTGGGCACGCTGGCAGCAAGCCCGGCAGATGACCGATCGCGCCCGCCGCGAAGACGCCTTGAAGCATATCTACAAATGTGAACAAAAAGGGCATCGCGCCAGCGTGGAAAGCATTGCCGGTACGCTGCACATCAGCACCAACGACGTGGTCGGGCTGTTGAGCGATATGCAGGCCAGCCACTTACTGCATCTGCGCGGCGACAACATCACCCTGACGGCCGACGGCATGGAATCAGCCCTGCACATCATCCGGGCACACCGGCTGTGGGAGCGCTACCTGGCAGAACAGACCGGCTTTAGCGAGGCGGAATGGCACAGCCAGGCAGAACGGCGCGAGCACCAACTCACGCCCGAAGCTGCCGATGAACTCGCCGCCCGACTGGGCCACCCCACGCATGATCCACACGGCGATCCAATTCCCAGCGCTGAGGGTACCTACGTGTACCACCATGGCCAGCCGCTCAATGAGCTGCCCGCCGACCAGCCCGCGCGCATTGTCCACCTGGAAGATGAGCCGGAGGCGGTTTACGCGCAGCTGGTAGCCGAGGGGTTGCACCCGGGGCAGACGGTGCGGCTGATTGAATCAAACAGCACCCGGATTCGCTTCTGGGCCAATGGCGATGAGCACCTGCTGGCCCCGATTGTGGCCCGCAATATTTCGGTGGCCCCATTGCCAGTGGTAGGGGGAGAAGAAACGGCCGTTCCCGAAAAAGATCACAGCACAAGGCTCTCGGATTTACCGCTGGGACAAACGGCCGAAGTCATTCGCATCTCGCCCAACTGCCGTGGCGCAGAACGACGTCGCTTCATGGACCTGGGCATCCTGCCCGGCACCGCCATCACTGCTGAAATGCGCAGCCCCAGCGGCGAACCCACCGCCTACCGCATTCGCGATGCCATCATTGCCCTACGGCCGAATCAGGCAAACTATATTTATGTAAAGCAAACTGCTTAGACTGTCTCGTTCCACGCTCTGCGTGGAATGAAGTATGGGACGCTCCGGCGTCCCAACATGGCGCAGAGCGCCAAGACCACATTCCCACGCAGAGCGTGGGAACGAGAAAGAGTAAAAACTATGGAAACCAAACTCAAAACACCCCAACCCACCGCCTCCGGCTGCGAGGGCTGCCCGATGCACAACGCGGGCAACCTGCGCAAGCTGGGGGTGAATATGGAAAATTCAGACTTTGTCATTGCCCTGGCAGGCAATCCCAACACCGGCAAAAGCACCGTTTTCAACGCCCTCACCGGGCTGCGGCAGCACACCGGCAACTGGCCCGGCAAGACCGTGAGCCGCGCCGAAGGCGTCTTCTCGCACGGCGGCAAGCGGATCCGGCTGGTGGACCTCCCCGGCACCTACTCGCTCCAGGC
>CAUJGI010000790.1 GCA_963169155.1 Chloroflexota bacterium | reverse complement strand
TCTCTTGGTCTACGATGGTAAGCATCAGTTTAAAGAGTTGGTGCGGAACACCGGTCAAGCGCTTGAATTCTTTGTCTCGCTTGTCTTTGATGTTTTCGTATTTCATGGTTTCAATGATACTTCATTTACTTATGCAAGAGGGCTAATACACAAAGCATCGTTGTTTTTGCCGATCTGGTAAAATCCCAAGGCTAAACTTAGGAGAATTTTTATGGAACAATCGCAAACAACGGCCGTTCCCACGCTGACAGAACGCTATACCACCATGCTACACGCCTCTCTTTTTGTGTTGGGCTTTTCCCTTATCTTTATTATTGGCTGGGGTGGCACAGCCACACTGCTGGGTCAACTCTTTGGGGAACTCAAGACGATTATCGCCAGGGTCGGCGGCCTCGTGATTATTGCCTTTGGCCTGTTCAACCTGGGCATTCTCAAAATCCGCTGGCTGTACTATGATACGCGCCCTCAGTGGCAAACCAACAGCAATAACCGCATGGCTTCTTCCTTACTAATGGGCGTCGTTTTCGCCGCTGGTTGGACACCCTGCATCGGTACCACATTGGGAGCTATTCTTACACTCGGCTTTGCTCTGGAAACTTCCGGCCAGGCAATGCTGCTTTCCAGCGGCTATGCCTTGGGGCTGGGCATTCCGTTTTTGCTCATTGGTTTAGGCATGAATCGAGCGGTACAGGCGGTGCGCAAGTTACGGCCGTATCTGCGCCACATTCAGATTGCTAGCGGCATTTTTCTCATTGCCATTGGTTTACTCCTTGTCTCCAACCGAATGACAACGATTGCCATTTGGGCCCAGCAGAACGGATTCTATCTAGATTTACTCCTTGGCGGCACAGCCCCCACCTACTTCATTGCCGTCCTAGCTGGTTTACTTTCATTCCTCTCTCCGTGTGTTTTGCCGCTGGTACCAGCCTACATTAGCTACCTCAGCGGACAGGCGTTTGGAATAACGGCCGTATCCGATGCCTCTGCCTGATAGCAATCGCCTGAGGTTACTGCTTATTGTGGCGATAGTTCTTGGTGGCCTGGGATTAGGCTTGATAGACACGACCCTATCCCGGTACTTTAAACCATTTCTAGCTGCTCCTCGCGAAGGTGCAACTGCACCCGATTTCACACTATCCACACTGGATGGCAAGTCAATTACACTTTCTAATTTACGCGGGCAGGTCGTCATTGTCAACTTGTGGATCGCCTGGTGTCTCCCATGCCAGGCGAAAATGCCGACGCTTAATGAAGTGTACCAAACATATAGAGATGATAGCTTGGTTATGCTGGGTGTTAACAGCACTATCCAGGACAGTGAATCAGCTGCCAGGGCATTCGCTTCTGAGCACCAGCTCGACTTCCCTATTTTATTAGACCATGATGGTGTGGTTTCACATCAGTACCAGTTGCAATCATTGCCCACCACGTTCTTTATTGATCGCGATGGCATCATTACATCCATTATTCCCGGTGGCCCAATGAGTCTTTTCCTCATCAAATCGAAAATAATCCCCCTGCTCTCGAAAAACTCCACTCCATAAGCCAAATGGCGTATCCAAATATAGGTGAAACTACGGATTTACACCTAATCCCCTTGCCCATAAAATAACCACATACCCCCTCCCCCAGGGGGGTGGAGAAAATTATGGACGAGAAAACACAACAAGCAGTTACGCAGCGGCTGGCCAGCGCCGCCGGTCATGTCAAAGGGATTGAGCGAATGGCTCAGGAAGATGCTTACTGTATCGACGTGATCCGCCAAATTCAAGCCGTGCAGGCGGCCTTGAACAAGGTAACGGCCATGATGCTCGACACCCATTTGCAAACCTGCATGATGACGGCCGTTCGCGGCCCAGATATGGCGGAACGAGAGCGTATGTTGGCTGAGGTAACGGCCGTGTTTCAAATGTCCAACAAATATTAATCACACAAAGGATTAGGTGAAATCCATGACAAGCAAAACTTTTACTGTGCCCAATATTAGCTGCGGCCACTGCACCCACACCATTGAAGCAGAATTGAGCGATTTGGTTGGGGTGATGAAAGTTACGGCCGTTCAAGACAGCAAACAAGTTACCGTCGAGTGGCAGGAGCCCGCCACCTGGGAAAGGATTCAAGCCACCTTACAGGAAATTAACTACCCGCCTGAAGGGCTTATTCAAATCAGCTAGAGCGTGAAGCGTGGTAGGTGAGATCGGGTAAATTCACCGGTCACATAATCATGCATCACGGAGGGACAATATGTCAGAATTACAGCAAATTACGTTCCCCGTTATTGGCATGACCTGTGCCAACTGTGTTGCCTCGGTGGAGCGCAACAGCAAAAAGGCCGCGGGCGTTACCGATTCCGTGGTCAATTTTGCCAGTGAAAAAGTAACCGTTACCTACGATCCGGCCGTCGCTGATGTTCAAGACGTGACGGCAGATGTGATCAACCGCGTTAAAAAAGCAGGCTATCAGATTCCAACTGCCACAGTCGAACTGCCCTTAATTGGCATGACCTGCGCCAACTGCGCCAACACCATCGAGCGCAGTCTGAAAAAAGTGGAAGGTGTCATTGACGCTTCCGTGAACTTTGCCAGCGAACGGGCCACTGTGTCCTACGCGCCCGGCGCTACCGACAAAGAAAGTCTCATCGCTGCCGTGCGTAAGGCCGGCTACGATGTGGTTCAAACCGAAAGCGAAGAAGAGCAAGAAGATGCCGAAGCAGCAGCACGTTCTGCCGAGATTCGGCACCAGTGGCAGCGCCTGATTATCGGGGCTGTCTTCACCATTCCGCTGGTCATCTGGACCATGCTGAGAGACTTTGGTCTGCTGGGTATGTGGTCCCACGAACCGTGGGTTAACTGGGCTTTCCTGGTCCTGGCCACACCGGTGCAGTTTTGGGTTGGTTGGGACTATTACACCGGCGCTTACAAGGCGCTGCGCAATCGCAGCGCCAATATGGACGTGCTGGTGGCCATGGGCACGACCGTCGCCTACGGTTACAGCACGCTGGTGCTGATTGCCACCACGCTGGGTAATGACCAGTTTGGCACGCACGTTTATTATGAAACGGCCGCAGCCATCATCACCCTCATCGTACTGGGCAAGCTATTGGAAGTGCGCGCCAAGGGCCAGACCAGCGAAGCCATCAAGAAATTAATGGGCCTGCAGGCAAAAACGGCCCGCGTGGTGCGCAATGGACAGGAAGTTGACATTCCCATTGCCGAAGTTGCGTCTGGGGATGTTGTTCTCGTGCGCCCCGGTGAAAAGGTACCCGTGGACGGCGTGATCATCGAAGGGCACTCGGCCGTTGATGAAAGCATGATCACCGGTGAAAGTTTGCCCGTGGATAAAGCCGTAGGCGATGAAGTCATTGGCGCTACTATCAACAAGCAGGGTTTGCTGAAGTTTGAGGCCACCAAAGTCGGCAAGGAAACGGCGCTGGCCCAAATTATCCGCCTGGTTGAGCAGGCACAGGGCAGCCGGGCGCCTATTCAAAAGGTGGTGGACCGGGTTTCTGCTTACTTTGTCCCGGCAGTCATCGTGCTTGCGTTTTCTACATTCGCCGTTTGGTACCTGGCGACCGGTGACCTGGTAGCGGCGATGCTGCGGCTGACGGCCGTTCTCGTTATCGCCTGTCCCTGCGCCATGGGCCTGGCGACACCGACGTCGATTATGGTGGGCGTGGGTAAAGGGGCCGAAGCGGGCGTGCTGTTCAAAAACAGCACCGCGCTGGAGCAGGCCCACAAGCTCACGGCAATTGTGCTGGACAAAACCGGCACGATTACCCGCGGTGAACCGGCGGTGACCGATGTAATTGTGAGCGAGCAGTTGGCAGTTATCGGTGGCCAGTATTCAGTAAACGGTGGGCAAACGGCCGTTTCCGAACAACTGCTTACCGATCACCGGCCACCGACCACCGATTACTGGCTGGCCCTGGCCGCCAGCGCTGAGCGTGGGTCGGAACATCCCCTGGGCGAGGCAATCGTGCGCGCCGCGCAGGAGCGTGAGCTGCTTTTGGATGAACCACAGGAGTTCGAAGGCATCGCCGGGCACGGGATTACCGCTACAGTCAACGGCCGTCGAATCCTGATTGGCAACCGGCGCTTGATGGAACGAGAAGAGGTCATGCTGAATGGCCTGGGACCCAAAGCGGAACAGCTGCAAAACGAAGCCAAAACAGCGATGTGGCTGGCGGTGGATGGGCAGGCGGCAGCTATTATCGGCGTCGCCGACACCATGAAGGAAGGGTCCAAGGAAGCCGTGCAGCAGATGCACGATCAGGGGCTGACGGTGATAATGATGACCGGCGACAACGAAGCCACGGCACAGGCCATCGCCCGCCAAGTGGGCATTGATCGCGTCTTTGCCGAGGTGCTACCCGGCGACAAGGCCAACCATGTGGCTCAGCTCCAGGAAGAAGGCTACTTTGTCGGTATGGTTGGCGATGG
>CAUJGI010000789.1 GCA_963169155.1 Chloroflexota bacterium | reverse complement strand
AGCTGATTTTGCAGGAAAGCGAGGAAATCTCGCGGATGCGGCGCGGCGTGCTGATTGTGCGCCACCGGCTGGGGTTCACCAGCGCCAACGCGGGCATCGACCGCTCCAACGTGGCGCAGAGTGGTGACGAGGAGACGGTTTTGCTGCTGCCGCTCGATCCCGATGCCTCGGCGGCCAAACTGCGGGACGCGGTTGCGGCCAGGCTCGGGGTGCAGGTGGGGGTGGTGATTACCGATAGTCATGGACGGCCGTTTCGCCTGGGCACCGTCGGGGTGGCGATTGGCGTGGCCGGAATTCCTGCCCTGTGGGACCGGCGCGGTGAGCCAGATTTGTACGGCTACCAGCTCCAGCACACCGACGTCGGCGTGGCCGATGAGATTGCCGCCGCTGTTGGGCTGCTCATGGGCCAGGCGGCCGAAGGCATGCCGGTGGTGCTGGTGCGCGGCCTGCATTTGCCCGCGACCGATGGCCGGGCCAGCGACCTGGTCCGCCCCAAAGAAATGGATTTGTATCGTTAATGCCCGTTAAGAATTTGGCCAGTTTCCCCAAAAATATATCCGCTACATCTTGTTCCCCTACTTCCGGCGCTATACGGTAAAGCTGTAAACAAGCAAATCTGCAGTAAATGAGTGCTGCAAACGAGTGTCAAAAGTGTATACAAGGCGCACAGCGTCTGCTCTCGCTCTTCGCGTCTCTTTCTTTCTGCGTTAGCACCCAGGTGTCTGGCCAGCCTTTATACCCTTTTATACAAAGGAGAAAAAGATGATGCGCAAACGATTCATCTTCCTGCTGAGTGTGTTGGTTACGGCCGTATTCCTTCTCGTCGCCAATGCCCAAACGGCCCTGGCCGATACCGGCTGGACGGCCAAATATTTCAACAACGAAACCTTATCCGGCAGCCCGGTGCTGACTCGCGCCGAGTCCAGCCTGGATCATGACTGGGGGGATGGTGCACCCCACGAAGATATCAACATCGACAGCTTTTCAGCTGAATGGACGCGCAATCTGTACTTTGCCCCAGGGACCTACCGCTTCACGGCGACCATGGACGATGGCATGCGCGTTTTTGTCGATAACAACCCGGTGATTGACGTCTGGTATGACAGCCAGGAGCACACCGTGACGGCCGATGTGCCGCTGAGCGGGGGCAACCACGACATCCGCGTGGAGTATTATGAAGCGGGTGGTGAGGCTGTGGCCCGGTTGAACTGGGGGCTGGTGTCTGGCGGAACGGCCGTCTGGCGTGCCGAATATTTCAACAACACGGCGCTCTCCGGCAGTCCTGTGGTGGTGCGCGATGAAGGCCAAATCAACCACACCTGGACCGGATCGCCGGTGAGCGGGGTGTCGGCCGACCAGTTCTCGGTGCGCTGGACCAGCAATTTGTCGCTGGAGGCGGGCGTCTACCGCTTCTCCGCCACGGCCGATGACGGGGTGCGCCTGTGGGTGAACAACCAGCTGGTGCTCGACCAGTGGCGCGACCAACCGGCCACTTCCTTCGCTGTGGATGTGTCCGTTGCCGGTGGTGTTGTGCCGGTGCGGATGGAGCATTATGATAATGGGGGAACGGCTGTGGCTGCCCTCACCTGGGCCAAAATTTCTGGCTCCCCAGCGCCTGCGCCGCAGCCACCCACCATTTCTCAATGGCGCGGCGAATACTTCAACAATGACAGCCTGGCTGGTTCGCCCGTGGTCGTGCGCAACGACAGTGCCATCAACTTTGTCTGGGGGTCCAGTTCGCCCATCCCCAACACCCTCGACAGCGATCGCTTCTCGGTGCGCTGGACGCAAACGGTGAATCTGCCCGCCGGGCAGTACACCTTCACCGCCAACAGCGATGACGGCGTGCGTGTGTGGGTCAATGGCCAGCAAATCATCAATGCCTGGGACATTCAAAATGTTCAGGCGTTTTCCGGCGCGATCAACTTGCCCGGCGGCCCGGTGGAAATTCGCATGGAATACTTTGAGTACACCGGCCTGGCCGAAGCCCGGCTGACGTGGACCCAGACCGGCAGCGGTGGTGGCGCCGCGCCGGGCGGGAGTGGGACACCGCCCACTGGCAGCGGCGTACCGGGCACCGCCACCATGTCTGGGGCGCTCTACCTGACGGTGCGCTCAGGCCCCAGTCTGGACGATGAGCCAGTAGGCTACCTGTCCAGCGGCCAAACCGTCACGCTGCTTGGCCGCGACGCCTTCACCGTCTGGGTGAAAGTGCGCGAAGCCGACGGCACCGAAGGCTGGTCCAGCGCCCGCTACCTGAACGCCAACGCGCCGTTGAGCAATTTGCCGGTTTTGAACGAGTAAGAAATTGATGCGTGAAACGTGAAACGTGAATGGAGTTCATCACGCTTCACGTTTCACGTTTTCCCCTGTCTCCCACCTTCCCAAACTGCCCAAATTCATGACAGTAGATGTCACTATTGTGTGTTAGAATATGCGTTCTATGCACAAGCGGGAGATACCTGGCGGCTAACTCACCACCATCCGCTTGGGCACAAACCCGGTTCTAACAACAGAACAGTTTATGAGTGGCACACCACCACAAATGAAAATTTGTAGCCCGATTTGGTAAATCGGGTGGCGATTTACCAAATCGCCCTGCGTTTTTCCAGGAGGTTTATGGCGGTTCAAACAGTTCCTCAAAAGAGCGAGTTTCGCGTGGCAACGGCGCGAGACTATGATCAATCGAGCCCGCTGCGCTGGATTTTGGCGCACCTGGTGGAGTACAAATGGTGGCTGGCGGCCTTTTTCTTTGGCATGACGGTGACCAACATTTTTAACGCGGCCATTCCGCGCCAGGTGGGGGCGGCCTTCAACGTGGTCACCGGTGAAACGGTTGGTGAACCCTTTCAGGCCATCGCCACCCTGGGGCTGATTGTGTTGGGGCTGGCCGTCGGCCGTTTTTTCTGTGACACGCTGGCCTCGTTGAGTATTGAAGTGGTGGGCAAGCGGCTGGAACGCGACGGCCGTAGCGAGCTCTACCTCAACCTGCTGGGCAAAAGCCAGACGTTCCACAACCAGCAGCGTGTGGGCGACATCATGGCCCGGGCGGCCAACGACGTGCGTTTTGTCAATGAAATGATGACCCCCGGCTTCAGCCTGCTCTACGACTCGATGATGGCCATCCTCATGCCCATCATCTTTATTGCCTTCATCGATCTGCGCCTGCTGCTGGCCCCGCTGGCCTTTTGTTTCTTCTACTACTTTGCCCTGCGCCACTACATGCGCCAGCTGGACCCCGTCTCCGACGCGGTGCGGGCTCGCTTTGGCGACATGAACGCCACCCTGAATGAAGCCGTCTCCGGCATTGAGGTGGTGAAGGCGGCGGGGCAGGAGCGGCAGGAACTGGGCAAGTTTATCCGCGATGCGCGCCGCTACCGCGATATGTTTGTGCAGCAGGGCGACGTGCAGGCGCGCTACATTCCCACACTGCTCATCGGCGTGGCCATTGCCGGGGCGTTTGTGCACGGCGTCTACCTGCTCAACCTGGGCCAGCTGAACCTGGGCGATTTGGTTGCCTACATGGGGTTGATGTGGGTGCTGCGCTGGCCCGCTTTTAGCTCCTACTTCACCTTTTACCTGGTGCAGATGGGGCTGTCTGGCGCAGAGCGCATTTTGGAACTGCTGCAGGCGGAAACGGAGCTGGACCAGAACAGTGAGGGCCACACGGCCCCCATGCGCGGCGAAATTGTGTTTGACAACGTGAGCTTCCGCCACGGCGACAGCAGTGACGATTTGCTGCGCAACATCTCCTTTAGCGCCCGGCCGGGCGAGACGATTGCCATTGTGGGGCAGACGGGTTCGGGCAAGAGCACGCTGACCAAGCTGGTGAACCGGACGTATGATGTGACAGACGGCCGTATCCTCATCGACGGCATTGACGTGCGAGAGTGGAACCTGGATAGCCTGCGCTCCCAAATCTCCATCATCGAGCAAGACATCTTCCTCTTCTCCCGCACGGTGGCCGAGAACATTGCCTTTGGCCTGGGGCAGCAGGTGAGCCGCGCCGACATCAAACGCGCCGCCCACGAAGCCCAGGCCCACTCCTTCATCGTGCACTTCAAAGACGGCTACGACACGATCGTGGGCGAGCGTGGCGTTACCCTCTCTGGCGGTCAGCGGCAGCGCATTGCCATCGCCCGCGCCCTGCTCACCGACCCGCGCATCCTTATTTTGGACGACGCCACCAGCGCGGTGGACTCGGCCACGGAGGATGAGATTCAAAAGGCGATCAAGCGGGTACTGGAAGGGCGCACCACGCTGCTCATCACCCACCGCCTGTCCCAAATTCGGCGGGCGGACCGGGTGCTGCTGGTGCGCAAGGGCGAGATTGTGGCCCAAGGCACCCACGACGAGCTGATGGCCAGTTCGACGCTTTACCAGCGTATTTTTGCTCGCTACGACATTTGATAAAAAGGAAACGGCGCGAGCGCGCCGTTTCTTAAACAGGAGATTCTCATGGGTTTTCTCATGGACGGCATTGAGGCCGAAGGATATGACCGGAATTACACGGACCGGCAGCTGCTCAAGCGGATTGGCGGCTATTTTCGGCCGTATGTGGGCCGGGTGGGGGCGATCAGCAGCTTCATTTTGCTCAACTCGCTGATGGACCTGGTGCTGCCGGTGCTGATTGCGCAGGCGGTGGACAATATCGTGGGCGTCGAAGGCAGTTCGGCCATCGGTCAGCTCATCTTTTTCATCCTCGGCGCGACGATTTTGTCGTGGGTGTTTAACTATCTGCGCCAGCGGCTGACGGCGCGGGCGGTGGGGGATGTGGTGTTGCAGCTGCGCGAGGATGCGTTTACGGCCGTTATGCAGCGCGATATGTCTTTCTACGACGAGTTCCCCTCGGGCAAGATCGTCAGTCGGGTTACGTCCGACACACAGGATTTCGCCAACGTCGTCACCCTGACGCTGAACCTGATCAGCCAGGTGCTGCTGGTGGTGCTTATCGTCGGCTACCTCTTTTCCATCAACGCCCAGCTGGCGTGGATGGCTATGGCGATTGCTCCGTTTGTGGTGGGCGCGGCGCTGGCCTTCCGCCGCATTGCCCGGGCCACCACGCAGCAGGCGCAGCGGCTGCTGGCTACCGTCAACGCCAAGGTGCAGGAGACGATCAGCGGCATCTCCATTGCCAAAAATTTCCGCCAGGAGCAAACGGTGTACGACGAGTTTCTGGACGTCAACGAGCAGGCGTACCAGGTGCAGGTGCGCCAGGGGTTTGTGTTTAGCAGCATCTTTCCCATTCTGGTGTTTATTGCCGGGTTGGGAACGGCCGTTATCCTCTATTTCGGCGGTAACGCCACGCTGCGCACGGAGATTAGCGCTGGCGATTGGTACCTGTTTGTCCAGGCGATTGGCCTCTTCTGGTTTCCGCTGACGGGCATTGCCTCGTTTTGGAGCCAGTTCCAGCTGGGGCTGTCGGCCAGCGAGCGGGTGTTTGCCCTGATCGATGCCGAGGCGCGGGTGGTGCAGTTTGATAATCAGGAGGTGGGGGTGTTGGACGGCCGTATCGAGTTTCGCAACATGCACTTCCGCTACACTCAACAGGAACACGTGCTCGATGGCTTCAACCTCACCATCCAGCCGGGCGAGACGGTGGCCCTGGTGGGCCACACCGGCGCGGGCAAATCCAGCCTGGGGCGGCTCATCGCCCGCTTCTACGAGTTCCAGGGCGGCCAGCTGCTCATCGACGGCCAGGACATTCGCTCGTTTGACCTGATCAGCTACCGCCGCCAGCT
>CAUJGI010000788.1 GCA_963169155.1 Chloroflexota bacterium | reverse complement strand
CTTTACCGACGTGACCCCGCTGTGGCGGCTTCGCCCTGGCGGCAGCGACCCGGCCAACGGGCCGCAGGAGTGGATTGCTTTTTACCAGCCGGGGACAACGTCACGCATTTTGGGGATGTGGGCGCGGTTTGGCACGGCGGAAACGGCCGTCATTCCCACCACCAACGCCAACGGCAGCGCCCTGCTGCTCTGGCCCGACGGCACAACCCAGACCCTTACGGCTACCGATGGCTTTTTTACCGTGACGCTGCCCCCAGCGACCAACAAAAATGCGATTTGGGACCCGTCGCTCTACCCGATTGGCGGGCGGACGGCGATTTTGATTGAGCAAGACACGCTGCCGCCAGCCGTCTCGGTTAGTGGGCCAGCACTGGCCGCTACCCAAATCGAGCTTACCTGGAGCGGCAGCGACGATGGCAGCGGCATAGGGATGTATGATGTGCTGGTGTCGGTTGATGGTGGTCCATTTGTGCCGTGGCTGGAGGGGGTTACGGCCGTATCCGCCACCTACCCGTCCGAATTGGGGCACAGCTACCAATTCATCGTCGTTGGGCACGACCGCGCGGGCAACCAGGCCAACAGTGTGCCCATCACCGTGGTGACCCTTGAGCTGACGGAAAAGCTCTACTTGCCCAGCATCACCCGATAATTTGTCGAGGAGTACACATGAGACAACGTAACCGCAACCTGGTTTATTCCACGGCGGATGACGATTTTGTAGAAAAGAAGCCTGTAGAGAAGAGCAACAAACCCCTGTCGCGCAGCCTGCCCCCGGCGGAGCAAACTATCGGCATATTGCGCGAGAAGAAAGGTCGGGGTGGGAAACAGGTGACGGTGATGCGCGATTTTCAGCTAACGGCCGTAGACCTGGAGACGTTAGGCAAGCAGCTCAAAAAAGCATGTGGCAGCGGTGGCACGGTCAAAGAAGGTGGGGTCATCGAGATTCAAGGGGACCATCGTGACAAACTGACCGCCCTGCTGCAAAAGCAGGGCTTCAAAACCAAGTTTATCGGCGGGTAGGCCAATTCAGAATTAGTTGGGGTTGGGGGAGTGATGGGCTGAAGCCGAAGCCGAATCCAGCGCCCAATCAAAACTGATGGGCAGGGAAATCTCGGTCAGGATATTGGCTTCTTCCTCGGTAAATGGCAGCGTCAGGCAGAACAGCGCCCCGCCCAGTTCGCTTTCACTAACGGTCAGGCTGCCACCGTGGGCTTCGGCCACCATCCGACAGAAGGTTAATCCCAGGCCCGCACCCCGACGTTCCGCCCCCTTAATTTGGGCAAACTTTTCAAAGATGCGTTCCCGCTCATGCACCGGCACACCAGGACCACTGTCGGCAATGGTGATCACCAGCTGGTTTGGCTGACGGGCCAGGTGCACCATCACTTTGCCTCTCTCCGGCGTGAACTTCACCGCATTGTTCAACAAATTGGCAAACAAGCGTGAAGTCATGCCCCGGTCTACCCGAATGTGGGGAATGTTGGGGTCGCAGGTGAGGCTGAGTTTTTGTTTGTTGGTGCTGGCTAAAATCTGGTTTTCTTCAACCTGATGCCGCAGCAGGGCAAAGGTGTCGGTGAGCGATTTTTGCAGCGAGAGTGCGCCTGCTTCCAGCCGTTCCACATCCAGCAGGTCATTGATCATGTTGAGAATGTCAAAGCCGGATTTCTCCAGATTCTCGATGAGCCGCTTTTGTGTTTCGGTGAGGGCACCCAGCTTCTCTTTGCCCAGCAGGTTCATGCCGCTCAAAATGACGGTGAGCGGGCTTTTGAGATCGTGCACGATGAGCTGCGTGAGCTCACCACGCTGGTGCTGTTCCCGCCGCAGCGCTTCGTTTCGTTCGTTGATGAGACGGTTCAGGTAGAAGACGATGACGTAGAGCAGAATGAAGCTCAAGGTGCCCTGGGCAATGCTCAGGGGAATGAGGGTGGAACGGTTGATGGTGCTGGCGTTGTTGAGCCAGCGCACGCCAATCTCCACACTGGCCAGGGAAAGCCCGGCAATGAGGATGCTGCCCAGGGCGGCAAAGTAACGCGACAGCTGCACATCACGGGAGCTTTGAAAGCTCTTCAGGATGGCGGACAGGGCCACGGTGAGCGCGATAATAACCAGGGGGTGATACATGAGCCAGCTAAGCTGCCCGGCGATGCCCAGGACCAGCGTCAGCTGTGCTTCTGCCAGGAGCAAAAAAACGACCACTAAACGGCCGTGTACCATCTGATTGCCGTACCAATTTAATATTCGTGCCTGCCAGGCGGTCCATACCAGAAGCGAAATGGAAATGGCGCCCAACAGACTGGGTACCACCGGATCATACCGCATCAGGTAATCCAAGCCGGCCGGGTAGCCAAAGGCCATGATGCCAAAGGCGGTGACGAGAAGCAGCCCAATCGGCCACAGCCACCGTTGATGCTTAACAATGAATGCCTCAGCGGTGGGTGACCAATCTTTGGCCGAGGCGGCGAAGAAGAAGGCGCTCACCGGCAGGCTGAGCCGCAATGACCAGACAAAGGCCGGGTTGGAGGCGCCTTGAATGAGAATGTTGGGCGTGGCCAGGCTGCTAAACAAAAAGAGGGCAGACACCGCTATGAAGCCGCCGGTTAAAAAAATAGAACGGGCGGCGCTTTCTTTGCCTAAAGCACTGGTGGCAAATAGGGCGGCAATGAGGGCAATGAAACTGGCAAATGCGCCAAAATAGTATTGGATGAGGCGTGTGTACCATGATAGACTCCAGGCATGTACATCCAACATGGGAAACAGCCGGAGGATGGCTAAAATCACCAGGGGAATTGCCAGGAGTACGGCCGTTACCGACCGGCGCTTGATCAGGGAAGTAAGCTCGGACATATCATCTTATTTTACGAGTTTCACTGTCTATTTGGCTTACGGGGTGGTGAATGATACGTGAAGGAATGACATCGGAGATGGGCATGAATCCAATTTTGCAGGAAATACCGCACCAGTTTGAGACAGACCGGCTGTTCATTCGGGGGTCGCTGCCGGGGGATGGGGTGGTGGTGCGAACGGCCGTCCTGGAATCCCAACCCGAACTGAAGCCGTGGATGCCCTGGGCCGTGAACGTGGCCTCGGCCGAAGAGTATGAGGTCCGTGCCCGCGAAGGCCAGGTCAAATACCTGGCTCGCGAAGATTTCTGGCTGCTCCTCTTTTTGAAAGGCACGGATACCCTGATTGGCTGCAGCGGCATGCACAACGCCAACTGGACGGTACCCAGCTTTGAGATTGGCTATTGGCTGCACAGCCACCACACCGGGCAAGGGTACATGACCGAAGCAGTGCAGGGTATTTTCCACTTTGCTTTTACCCACTTTGGTGCCAGCCGTTTGTTGATTCGCTGCGATTCGGAAAACAAGCGCAGTGCGGCTGTGGCCCGCCGCTGTGGCTTTACCTTCGAGGGAACCCACCGGCACGATTCGCGTGACCACCTGACCAACGAGCTGGCCAGCACCCACTATTTTTCCAAGTTGGCGCCGTGAATCGCTCACTTATGGGCAGCTGCACCCGTAGTCTGTCTAAACGACACTATCGGCTGATCAGCTCTAAGGTTAACTCAAGCTGTTATCAGCGGTTTGAATTTTTTCTTGCGACGAATTTCCGCGAATTTGCCTGAATTACACTTTTAACTCGCGGAAATTAGGGCTATGTAATTGGCAGAGGGTTTTACCGGCAGACCCTCAGTAAGCGGCCAACAGTAAAATCCCTTTTTCGAAGGCCGCTTACTCTAAGCTGTCCGCACAATTCCGCTAACTTATTTGCGGACGGCCACAAAGCACTCCATTGCAATAATGAGTGCCTCCAAATATTTTGATTGGTTAAACAAATGTCAACCCAATTCCACCCCAATAACGAAAGTGCCAATCTCAAGATCTTACACGGCTTAATTTCTGAATCTTTTAACTTATCAGAGCTAAACACGCTTTGTTTAGGATTATCTATTGACCTTGAAAACTTATCTGGTTCAAACAAGAATGATAAGGTTAGAGAGTTAATCAATTATGTAATCCGCCATGGGCAGTTAGAGAGACTGCTAGAGGATTTGCAAACAGAACGCCCCAATCAACTATGGCCATCAACAGCTGACCTGCCTCGAAATAAACACTTTCCTTTTATCAATGGTCCAGGGGATGTAAAAGGTTATATTTTCCAGTTTGGGCCTATTGCGGTTGCTGGTTTTTTGTTAGTTCCCATTCTTTTATTGGGTGCAGTTTATTTTATCTACCTGGCTATTGCTCCTGTGCAGGGCGTGGCTCAAGTTACGATCCATACGGTTAGCGAATCAGGGGAAGCGGTGGCGAACGCAAAAGTCCTCCTCTTTTTTGATGGGGTGTCGCTCAGTCAATTTACGGATAGCAACGGGGTGGCGGTCTTTACTGCTGGAGCAAATGATGCGGATGGGCACATCATCGTAGAACACGAAGCGTATAAAATCTACGAACAACCCATCTCGCTGTCACAGAACCAGGCGTTAGATTTTCATCTTGAACGCAAAGAGCTTGACAGTCGGAATGTCATTGTGCGTGTCATAGACGAGAGCGCAAATAACCCGATAGAGGGTGCCCATGTACTCCTGATTGTGGGAGGCGAAATTTTTGAGGATGATACCGATGCAAACGGTATTTCCAGTTTTACGCTGTCGCTTTTGGGGCAGACAGTGGACGCTGAGCTGCAAGTCACAACAGGAGCGTATGAAACCAGTTTCAAATCGGTTACCCTCCAGCCAGAGCGTGTTCAAGATGTGCGCTTAAATCCGCGCACGCAGGAAATAGTGGGGATCTATGAGCCAGAATCGACAACGATTGTTGGGTTAATCGAAAAGGAAGCAGAAGCGGTCCTAACCAAAAATTTTGCCCTTGTCGAGGAAATTTTTGCGCCTGGGGCTGTGAAAATTTATGCAGCAACTGGGGAGCAATGGAATGCGCGCCGTCGGTATGCGGAGACCTTCGAAGTAGAAGATCATCTTGAGATAACCCATGCCAATGTTGATATTGAAATCCATGGCAACGAGGCTGTGGCGACAAACGACACCTGCGGTGCCTTCATAGATGTGAACAATCAGCGGTTTACCTACAGTGGGCCTAAAAGTGACCGTTGGGAATTTGAGCAGGATGAAAACGGCCGTTGGTGGATTACCAGTCTGACATTTGGTTTGGTGCCCACCGCTGAGCGCTTCGCGTACGGCTTTGAAGAGGGGACACATAGCTGCTGGTCTGTACGTTTGGATAACAATGTTTCCCAGGGGAATCCCACCAGCTATACCGCTGATTTGGCGTATGAAGGCAACGGGGCCCTGCGCTTTTCTTTTAATCTGTCGGCAACGCCGGCTCATCGGGCGCAAATCAAATATGAAAATATGCCGTTTGTCGGCACGTTTTCTGCCCGTGTGTATGCTCCTCCCGACGCACCTCAAGACTTGATTGCCAGTTTTTACGTCATGGAGTTTGCCCATGATCCGTGGAACTATCATGGCATCGATACAGGGGATGGGCAGATTGTTGAACTGGTACCCGGTTCATGGACTGAGGTTCGTTGGACAGGCGATGTTTCTGGGTGGGCAAC
>CAUJGI010000787.1 GCA_963169155.1 Chloroflexota bacterium | reverse complement strand
TTGGCAGAAAGTTTTTCAAAATAAATGAACGTGGAATCTGCCAATTACTTGAGTAAACCGCACAAAATTGCGCTTTTTCTTCCAAAAACTTTGTGCGGTTTACTTTACACGAGTTGCATCAAGCCAAATTAGACAATGAATCCCAGTACGATCGACGTGTTGCTGATTGAAGACAATCCAGGGGATGTTCATCTGGTAAAAACCTTATTGGCTCAATCGAATGTGGCCGAGAATGCGCCATCCGTGATTAACCTTACGCACACCGAACGGCTAACGCGTGCCCAGGCAATGCTTTATACCGATCCATGCGACCTGGTCTTGCTAGATCTGTCTTTGCCCGATACCGACGGCTTGAACTCTTTTCTTGAACTTAACCAAAGTCACCCCACTATCCCGGTGGTAATTTTAAGCGGCCACGCCGATCATGATCTGGCGATTCAGGCGGTGCAGTTGGGGGCACAGGATTATTTGGCCAAGAACGATCTGTCGACCAACTTGCTGGTGAAAACCATTCACCACACCATCGAACGTCACCGCCTCTTGCTGGAAATTAGCCAGCGGGCCTCTGAGTTGGAACACCAGAATCTGGCGCTCAACGATTTTGCTCACACGGTTGCCCACCAAATCCAGGGGCTGCTCAGCCAGATGGTAGGCTACGCATCATTGGTCGATTCGCATTACCAGGCGGAACTGAGCGTGCCCGCCAGGCAAGCGGTTGATCAGATCATGCAGAGCGGTTACAAGATGAACAATGTCATCACGGAACTGCTTTTTCTGGCCAGCATGCGGTCGGAAAAAATTCAGGTTAGTGAACTCGACAATAAACGTATTCTTACGGAAGTTCTAAAACGGCTCCGCTACCAGATTCGGGCCACTGAGGCCAAAATCAGCCTGCCCAGTCAGTGGCCCCGCGCCTACGGCTACGCGCCCTGGATTGAAGAGGTGTGGTTGAACTACATCAGCAACGGTTTGAAATATGGGGGTAGTGACGAAAGGTCACCTACGCTAAAGCTGGGGGCAACGGCCGAAACCAATGGCATGGTTCGTTTCTGGGTCGCCGACAATGGACCGGGCATCGCCCCGGCCGATCAGAAACGGTTATTTAAACCACACACCCGGGTCACGTCCAAAAAAATTCGCGGCGAAGGGTTGGGGTTATCGATTGTGTGGCGTATTGTGGAAAAATGTGGCGGCAAGGTTGGTGTTGAAAGCCAGGAAGGTAGTGGCAGCTGTTTTTGGTTTACCCTGCCAGGAAAAAGTTCGTAGCGTATCAATGTTTTTTTCTGTTGTACCCATGTTGTAAAAGCCAGCTGTCTTGACTTTTACTTCATCTTCCAAGGTAAGTGTTGTGGCTGAGAATGGGCTGAACGGCCGTACCATCGACATTCTACTCGTTGAAGACAACCCCGGAGACGCCCGCCGTATCGAGCTCATGCTGGAGTCAGGCGAACTGGCTTACCGCTTGAATACGGCCGTCTCCCTTCAGTCTACCCTGCAACTGCTTACCACCTATCCGGCCCAGGTAGTGCTGCTAGACCTCACCTTACCAGACAGCGCCGGGGTCGAAACCGTGCGCACCCTGCGATCCGCTCACCCCTGGACACCCATCGTGGTTTTGACCGGTCTGGAAGATGACCAAATTATCACCGAAGCCGCAACGGCTGGTGCCCACGACTACCTTGTTAAGCAAGACCTCACAACCTCCAACCTGCACCGTGCGCTGCGTTATGCCCTGGAGCGTCGCTACCAGGAAGAACAGCTGCGCGCCAGCCAGGCAGCCTATCAGCGCCAGGCGCGTGAGTTGAACCTGCTCAACCGGATCATCTCCACCGCGTCCACCAGCAAGAGTGAATTTCAAGTGATGCGCGATACCTGCCTGGAACTCGCCCACTTTTACGGCTCGCTGCGGACGCTCATCTTACTGCACCACCACCAGGATTCGTTGCTCACGGTAGAAGCCGAATCCCATCAACCACACCTGCAGCCGCTACACGGCCGTCAGCTAGATCTGGAATCAGAATCCATCTTTTGGGCTGTTTCAGGCCTGGAACAATCCTTGATCCTTCCCACCCTGCCGCTGCGTCTGCAACACTTTCTGGCAACACCAGCCAATAGCAAGCTGGTCATTCAACCGCTGCATCTTTCCGGGCAGCACATCGGCTATTTCATGCTGAACCTGCCTCCCGAACATCAGATGTCGGCCAGTGACGCCCGGCTGATGGGCATGGTTGCCGAAGAGATTGGCCTGACGCTGGAAAAAATTCAGCTGTACGGCCGTCTCCAGGCCTATACCAACGAGCTGGAAGAGCGGGTACAAAGCCGCACCAAAGCCCTGGCCGAAGCCAACGAACAGCTCAAATCGCTGGATAAACTTAAGTCTAAATTTGTCTCTGACGTATCGCACGAACTGCGCAACCCCATCACCAACCTGACGCTCTACCTGGAACTGCTGGAGTATGCCCCACCGGGCAAACAGGCCAAATATTTCAACACGCTGCGCAACCAGGTACGGCGATTGTCTAACCTGGTTGAAGAAATCCTGACCCTTTCGCGGTTGGAAAGCAACAAATACATTCACCTATACCAACCAGTTGATTTCAACTACCTCGTTCAGCAGGTTATCACCGTGCACAAACCGCGGGCACAAAGCAAACAGCTCAAGCTTACCTTTACGCCAACGTCACCCCTGCCACCCGCCTGGGGTGAACCCAACCAGCTCACGCAAATTGTGACCAATTTGCTGGACAATGCCCTGAACTACACGGCACAGGGCAGCATTCAGGTAACCACCGCGCTGTGGCAAAACGGCGTGCATCCCGAAATTGAGCTGTGCGTGAGCGATACCGGCATGGGTATTCCTCAGGAAGATCTGCCCCACATTTTTGAACGGTTTTACCGGGGTTCACAAATCGACCGGGAAGCTATGGTGGGCACAGGATTGGGGCTGGGAATTGTGAGCGAAATCGTTTTGCTGCACAACGGCCGTATCAATGTCAGCAGCACGCCAAACCAGGGCGCCACATTCACCGTTCGCCTGCCCATCGCCCCACAGCAGTAACTGCTTGAAGTTACAAACCACCTGAGGTTGCATCCCCTGCATACTCTGCTACGATCGCCTTCTAGGAGAATATAGGAGTTGCGCAACCAAACGGCCGTTCGCCACTTTACCCTCAGCGAATACGAAACCCTCTGCCTGCCAGACAGCCATTTGCCAACGGCCGTTGGTGAACAGCTGTGGCGGCGGCTGGACCAAAACGGCAAGAAGCTGCTCGTCTCCTTCCCCTCGCCCAAAACAGAGTACCAATGGGAACTCACGGCGCAGGGCTGGGTGGGACAGTTTTCTCTGCCGCACCAGCTTCAGCTCAACATCCTGCCCAAGCTGCCCATCGCCCGGCTGTTCCAACTGTGGGAAGCAGCCTACGAGCTGCCGCTGGCCCACCTGACCGATGGCTTAACCACGCTCGATTCTCTGCCTGCTTTTTTCAACCTGCTGGCCCACATTCTGGCCCAACGTGTGATCCGCCGGGGACGGCAGGGCTTACAGCAGGCGTATGTGCCGGAAACGGCCGATCTGCCCTACGTGCGCGGCCGCCTGGTACCGCGCCAGCCCACGGCCGCCCACCCCACCGTCCAGCTTGCCTGCCGCTACCTTGCCCAAACCACCGACATCGCCGACAACCAGATTTTAGCCTTTACCCTGCACCAGCTGGCCCGCAGCGGCCAGTGTAACCCGGCGGCGCAAACGGCCGTGCGCCAGGCCTATCACCTTTTGCAGCCAGCGGTTTCGCTGCGGCCGTTTACCGCCCAAGATTGCCAAAACCGCCATTACGGCCGTCTCAACCAGGATTACGCCGTGATGCATGCCCTGTGCCGCTTCTTTTTGGAACACACCGGGCCGCGGCTAAACGACGGCGACCATGTCATCATGCCCTTTTTGCTAAATATGGCCCAACTGTACGAACGCAGCGTGGCCAACTGGCTGCGGACCCAGCTGCCTGCACCGTACCAGATCAAGGCGCAAGAAAGCACCACCGTTGGCCACCACGATGAGCTGTGTTTCCAGATTGACCTGACGCTGTATGGGGAAAACGGCCGTCCCCTGGCCGTGCTAGACACCAAATACAAAACGCCAGACAAGCCCAGCCAGGCAGACATCAGTCAGGTGATCACCTACGCCAAGGCCAGGGGCTGCCCCCATGCCCTGCTTATCTACCCGCAGGCGCTGCCTCAGCCGCTCAACGTTTTGGTGGGGGATGTGCAGCTGCACACCATTCACTTTGGCCTGGAGCAGCCGCTGGACCGGGCCGGTGACGACTTTTTGCAGCAGCTGTGGGCACAGCTGCATCTTTAAGTTTGGCTTTAAGCCAGAGAGGGTATAAAGGGAACGGCCGTAGCACATAAACACCCACCTGATTTTGTATCTGACCCACCTGTGTTACGATTACCAAACATTCCGCCCGTAAAAAATTGACAAGGAACAGTGCATGAAAGGTATCTTCAAAAAATTATTTGGCAGCAGCAAACCCGTTGTCACCGTTGTCAGCGGTTTGCCTCGCTCAGGCACCTCGATGATGATGAAAATGTTGGAAGCGGGCGGCATTCCCCCGCTGACCGACAAAGTGCGCACCGCCGATAACGACAATCCGAAAGGATACTATGAGTTTGAACGCGTCAAGCAGATGGATAAAGGCGACACCGCCTGGATGGCCGACGCGCAGGGCAAAACGGTTAAGGTAATTTCCCAGCTGCTTAAGTTCATGCCCGCCGAATACGAATACAAAGTCATTTTCATGCGGCGCAACATGTCCGAAATTTTGGCGTCGCAAAAGAAGATGCTGATCAATCGGGGCGAAGACCCCGATGTGGCCCCCGACGAAGAAATCTCTGCCCTGTTTGAAAAACACCTCAACAGCGTGATGGATTGGATGGCCACCCAGCCCAATGTTTCTGTGCTCTACGTTCACTACAGCGACATGCTGGCCAACCCCGCGCCGCAGGTAGCCCAGATCAATGAATTTCTGGGCGGCCAGATGAACATTCGTGCCATGGGTGAGGTGGTAGACCCCAATCTGTACCGCAACCGGAAAACCCGCCTCAGCAAAGAACAGGCCAGTTCAAGTTAGTAGAAGCGATTGGGCCACTCTTTGAGAGTGACCCAATCTGACAAACAATCACCCAGTTGTAAAACATCCGACGGGTCTCACCCACTGTGAGGCCCGTTTTGTTTTGGCAAATCAGCCAACCCAATCTGCCGCAGCCACAATGCAAGAAAAATGTTAACCTCGGTTAAATTTTATTGTCACGCTGGTTAATTTTTGTTATAACTGCCGTTAACTATGGAGTTGGCCAAGGTTAACTGTGCTTTGTCACACAAAACACATACAAAAATCAATGACTCCACCGGTTGCCCAAGCCTAAAATTGGGAAAAAGGAAAATTCCCATGAGTGATTCAGCGCAACTCAAAATTGAGCAGGATGACAACTGTGCCGACCTGATCAGCGAAGCGATTACCGACCAGGAAGGCATTGTCCAGATTAGTCTGCATCCCCAAGACGGCCGTCTCGAAATCGACTACGACCCCACCAAAGTGTCTGAACCCACCGTAGAAAAAGTGGCGCAGCAGGTGAGCCCCATTTTGCGCGAACGGTGGCAAACCTGCACCATGCGGTTGGGCAAGCACGGCGGGCGCGCTTGCGAAAGCTGCGCCATGGGGCTAGAGCGCCAGCTGCATCAGCTGCCTGGCGTGCGGCGGGCCACCGCCAGCTT
>CAUJGI010000786.1 GCA_963169155.1 Chloroflexota bacterium | reverse complement strand
ACCCTTGTCAACAAGCGTGGTTTTCACAACAGACATCCTTACCGTCAGCGCTATCAATGCCAAAATTGTAGCAAACAATTTGATGACCTGACCCAAACTATCTTTGAAGGACATCATCAACCTTTGAAAGTATGGGTGATTTGCCTGTATTTGATGGGCTTAAACCTCTCAAATCAGCAAATAGCCAAGGAACTCGGTCTCAACAAAGATGATGTCCAAGAGATGACGGGGCAACTGCGCACAGGGATCGTTGACAAAATAAGCCAGTCATCTTGACGCAAGAGGTGGAGTTCGATGAAGTGTATCTGGTAGCTGGACACAAAGGTCGGCCTGACAAAGTGCAAGCGAAAGGCCGGGACGGCCGATGCCGACGTCTCAAGGGCTGTCGTGGACGCGGCACGCTGGCCAAAGAGAAACCACCCATTTTCGGGATGGCCCAGCGGAGCGGTGAAGTCATTTTCAAAATGCTGCCCAATGTGCAACAAGCGAGCATCGAACCTGTTATTGTCGCCAGTGTAGCCCAGGGAACCTTGGTATTTACCGATGAATACAACATTTACAGCCGATTGCACGAGTGGGGCTACCACCATAAAACTGTCAACCATGGGGCGGGTGAATATGCTCGTGATGAAGACGGTGATGGGTTTCATAAAGTCCATGTCAATACGATAGAAGGAATTTGTTCATTGTTAAGGTCCTGGCTACGACCACATCGCGGCATTTCCCAAGAGAAATTGCCGATATATCTTGGTTTCTTTGAGTTTATTCACAATGTGCGTCAGCGGGGAAAGGCTTTATTACCTTCATTGCTGGCGCTGTTGTTAGCACCTCCTTGAAACCCATATTGAGCCAGAAAGAAAATATTCTTTTGTTAAAGTGTCTTCACAAAGCAAAACAACATAATAAATTCACGTTGTGGCACTTCAAGAGTTTATCTATTTCAAATAGATTTCGCCATTATACTACAAGCTGTTAGTTTGCCTCGGTGTTTTTGTAATTCGCCAATCAGGGTTTTTCATTAAAAATGTTTACGGAGCAATGCGACTCCAAAAACAGGTGCATATGAACTAAATGAATTTTGGTTTGATTCAGTTAATGCTGGCGCAAAATTGATAGGCATTTAAACGAATTTAGCGTTATTGGCCACGCGTAGACCAAAAATCTGCGATTTTTAGTTTTTACTGAAAAAACCTGTTTTTTGATACCTTTGATCGGTCAAAAGGTGATGATATGATTCCGATCAACGATGACCAAACTCACCCACACCCAATTTCTCAAAACACTCCCCGAACTGGTGATAGTCCGCTTACCAGAACCACTGCGAGGAATTAAGGTTCACCAGCCATATCATTGGCTGACCCAGTTCAATTATGGTGAACAAAGACTCCACTATGAGGTTTCCTCGGCCAAACATCGTCCAGGCTGGGAGTTGGGGTTCCATTGTGAGGCGGGCGACCACAACCTGAATCGCTACCTGCTGATGGGATTCCGCCGCCACCTTTTTGAAATCAAGGATATTTTGGGGCCTACTGTCGAAGCCGAAATGTGGGATAAGGGCTGGACGAAGATCTATGAAGTATATCCTGCCGGGGAATTGAACAAGGCTTATCAAGAAAGGCTCGCCATGCGCATGGCAGAATTCATCATATGCCTGCACCCGATTTACGTTGAATTACGCAATGATGTAGCAAACAGTTACCGCTAATCTCCCTTACTGCAAGTAGACAGGAAGGAGGCTCCCCCTCCGCATTTTAAACGAATGCCGACGCTGTGCTCAACTGAAAGAAGATGGCTTCAGCTAGATGTTTGCCATCTCCGCCGATAGGCACCCGACCCCTTACTGTACAACAGAGTACACTTTGGTGAAAGCCGCCTGCACTATGAACTGTCTCGCGTGGCCCGCCGCGACGCCTGGGAAATTGGCTTCCACTTCGAGTCCGGCGACAAGCAGCTCAACCGCTACTTGCTCATCGGGTTCCGGCAGCATCTATTTGAGATTAAAGATACCCTGGGCGAATCGTTTGAAGCCGAAATGTGGGACAAAGGCTGGACCAAAATCTACGAAGTTATCCCTGCCACAGGGTATACCCCCGTTCACCAGGCCCAAATCGGCCGTCGTATGGCGGAAGTGATCACCTGCCTGCACCCCATTTTTGTGGACCTGCGCAGCCTGGCCGCCAGCGTGAAGCGGTAGCTGGGCACGCGTGTCTAATCCTCACTCCCCAAACAGGCGTACTTCAAGCGGGGCATTGGCCTGGGGCGACCATTGCAGCAGTTCTGGCATGTCCCGATTTTTGCTCTCGTCGCTGTGCTGAACCCGGCCGGGCACCAGGCGCAAAAAGGTGAGCTGCTCATCCTGGCGCAGCAGCCGCTCCGACTCACTGAACACAGGCACCCAGGCCCCTGTGTTCACATACCACTGCCGGTAACTGGGCCGATCTTTGTCCGTAGGCGGCAGTAAGCGCGCGTTGGCGGCATGGTCGTGGCCAAAAACGAAGTAACGCACGCTGTCGTAACCGGAGTGTGTGCCGCCGTTTAGCAGGCGGGCAATGCGCCCCGCCCCGGTGAACAAATAATCCCCCTCCAGCAAATGATCCACTGACTGCATCATGCCGGTGGCGGTGTAGCCAAAAATCACTGCCAGGAGTACAGCGATGATCGCGGGCCAGTAGGTGCCCAGGGCAATCACCCGCACCGCCAGGAAAAGCAGGGCAATAGCCACCAGCACCAGCACAACGCTGCCGCCCAGCCGCCCCACCGTTTGCCAGGTGGAGGTGGAAATCGTTTCCCGGCTGTGGGTTTGAAGATCATGGACGGCGCGGAGGAAGGGATCGGCCGTTTCTGCCTGAGGTGGTTCGTGCTGCTGCCGCTTCATCTTTTTGTTCACTTCCCGCCGGGCACGGAGGTACTGCGGCAGCAGCGTCCAGGCAAAGGTGGTCAATTCACCCGGCGCGTGGCGCAGCAGCCAAAAGACGTAACGCGAGATCGGCTTCATGTTGTCGGCGAAGGGGTGGATGTGCTCCACATCGTTGAAAAAGTAGCGCACAAAGAGGGAACCGGAAGGCAGCTCGATAAAGTTGGCTGCATCGGGGAACGATTCGTTGGGGGTCAGGCGGGGGTCTTCAAAGTTGCGGAAGGCGTTGGCTGGTTCAAACTGGCAGCCGTGTTCGGCATAAAACAGCCCTGGTTCATACAAAAAGGAGGGCGGGAAGCTGACTTTCTTTTGCAGCAGTTCCAGGCTGAGCGCGTCGGGCAAGTCGTCAAAATGGGGCAGCAGGGCGTGGGTGTCGCCGGGTACGGCCGTTTCCCGCCACTCCTTGTATGCTTTCTGCAGCAGCTGCCGCAGCCGCAGCTGCACATCGGGCCAATACAGCTCGATGTCATGGTTGCCTTTCATGAGCGCCAGCTCATTGCCCGGCTGAGCCACAAACCAGGCCAGCGCCTGGAAAAAGATGGGATGCCCTTTGGCAATCTGGCTCACTTTCCACACAATTTCCGGCAAAGCAGTACCCAGACCAAACCGTTGCTCATTTTCGCTCAGCTCTTTGTGAGTGCGCACCCCCTTCACCCCAAACAGCTCGGCCCCCTCTTTGGGCAGCGAAACGACCTGCAAAAAGTCGAAGATGTCCCCATTGATCACCAGTTTCCAGGGGATGTTGTGATATTCAACGGCCGTTTCGCGGCGGCTTAGCTTGACGTGGTGGGCAATAAACTGGGCAAACGGATTGTCCTGGAAAAAATCCTCGTTGCGATGAATCAACCCATTGGCCGGATTCCGCCCTTCGCTAAGATGAAAATCACTGACAAAAAGGAAGTTGAATTGCTGCGCCATGAGGTAAACTCCGCAAAAGGTGGGGTGAGTGATGGTCCAAACGGGAATATCGTAAGGAATTACGCATGGTTAGTCAGTTAGGCTGTGTTGCTGAGCAAGTAGTGTAAACGTAGCGAAAGTATAGCACAACCGTCTCTTGGCTGGGTAAACCGCCTTCGTTACAATCGCGCACTTGTTAAGTAAAGAACGTAACCAACCGCAAAACTCCTGCAAGGAAAACAAACAGAGGTCTGCTCGTGAAAAACATTATTGTGACGGGTGGCGCTGGGTTTATTGGTGCCAACTTTGTTCTCCACATGCTCAAAAAATATAACGATTACCACATCATCGTCTACGACAAGCTCACCTACGCTGGTAATTTGGACAACCTGCTGGACGTTAAAGACGATCCGCGCTACGCCTTTGTGAAGGGCGACATTTGTGATGTTGCCATGGTCGAGGCCATCATCGAGAAATATGACGTTGACACCATCGTCAATTTTGCCGCCGAAACACATGTCGATCGGTCGATTATGGACCCAGATGCGTTTATCCAGACCAGCGTCTACGGCACTTACGTGCTGCTGGAAGCGGCCAAAAAACATGGTCTGCGCTACCACCAAATTTCCACCGACGAGGTGTACGGCCACATCCCGGAAGGTTACTCCAGCGTGGAAAGCGACAAGCTGGACCCGCGCAGCCCGTACGCCGCCAGCAAGGCCAGCGGCGACCTGCTGGTGAATGCCTACTTCATCACCTACGGCCTGCCGGTGACGATCACCCGTGGTTCCAACAATATTGGGCCGTTCCAATACCCGGAAAAAGTGGTGCCGCTGTTTGCCACCAACGCCATTGATGAAGAGCCGCTGCCGCTGTACGGCGACGGCCGTCAGATGCGCGAATACCAGTACGTGGTGGATCACTGCGAAGCGATTGACCTGGTGCTGCACAAAGGGGTGCTGGGCGAGGCGTACAACGTGGGTACCGGCGTGGAGATGGAAAACGTGCAAATGGTAGAAATTTTGCTGGAAACGCTCAACCGACCCAAGGCGTTGATCAAACACGTGAAGGACCGGGAAGGGCACGACCGACGCTACAGCCTGAACATCGACAAGATCAAGGCGCTGGGCTGGGAGCCAAGACACACTCCAGCAGAGGCGGTGCGGAAAACGGCCGTTTGGTACCGCGAAAACGAATGGTGGTGGCGCAAAATCAAATCCGGCGAGTTCAAAGCGTACTACCAAAAACAGTACGGCCACCGCTGGCAAACCGAGAAGTAAGAGCAGCCACAGATTACGTAGATGACACAGATTTCTCCTCTTTTACCGTAACTGTCTGTTTTTAACCCGCACGAGGGCGCTTACGTCTTATCTGTGCCATCTGTGTAAGTTGTGGTTTAAGTTCCCCAAAAGACCGACGGTAGCTATCTGCCGCAGGTCTTTTTTGTTTGCATTATGGGTTTATAAGTAGTGTCGCCAGGCGATGAGGGTCCTGTGTTATACTTACGCGCGACTTTATTGAACCCTTCACCCTTCGCCTTCCGCCTGCATGACGCTTTGCGAAGGGTTTTGTTATGGAATCATCTATGCGCAAATTCATCATCTTGTGTACTTTATCCCTGCTGCTCTTAACCGCCTGCCAGAGCAGTGAGTCGGCTGAAGAAACGGCCGTTCCCCCCGACCCCACCCTGGTACAACCCATCATCAACACGGCCGTTCCCGCCACCAACACCCCCTTACCCGCGCCCATCATCGAAGAACCCACCCAACCACCTGCCACCGATGTGCCCGCGACGGCCGTTCCGCCCAGCCCCACCCCAACCGAAACACCCATCCCGGAAAATCC
>CAUJGI010000785.1 GCA_963169155.1 Chloroflexota bacterium | reverse complement strand
CTCTGGCCTGGTGAAGCAGGATGCCGCCCTGGGGCTGGCCTTTCCCCTGCTTTTTGCCGTCGCCGTCATCCTGGTGTCGCGTTACGTGCAGGATGTGCACCTGGATGAAGATGCCGTCATGGTGGGTGAAATTGGGGTGGCCTGGGCCGACACCAACAGCCACTGCCTGGAAAACTGCACATCCGTCACCATTGCCCCAGACGATCCGCGGGCGGAAGTGACGCGGCGCTGTACCAACTGCCGTGAGCTGGCCATCACGCCCCGCGACGAAGGGGCCGAATTTGCCGAGACATGTAACAACTGTGGCACCTACACGCCGGGGCAGGCCTGGCAGGCTGGTTTGCTGGCGGAACAACCGGTTCTCATCTTCTGGCCAAAATCAATCACGGTGATGCTGCTCATCACCATTTTGACGATCATTTTTGTGACCCTCTTCTTTAAGGAGCTGAAGCTCTCCACCTTTGATCCAGCGCTGGCGGCCGCATTGGGTTTTAAGCCAGCCTTTTTGAACTATGCTTTGATGATTACGGTCAGTCTGGTGGCCGTGGGCGCGTTTGAGGCCGTTGGGTCCATTTTGGTCATCGCCTTTTTCATTATTCCCCCGGCGGCGGCGTATCTGCTCACTGACAACCTGACGCGGATGCTGCTTTACAGCTCGGTTATTGGGGCAGCTGGCGCCTACTTTGGCTACGATTTGGCTCGCGGCAGCTTCTTGGGGTTGGTTCAACTGGACAATGTTTTGGTGGGCATCAACCGTCTGTTTAACGTTGGCTTGCTGGAGGAGTGGGATTCGTCCATTTCCGCGTCGATGGTGCTGATGATTTTTTTCTTTTTCCTGGTTGCCTGGATTTTGTCGCCCAAGTACGGGTTGGTTTCTACCATGCTGCGGCGCAAGGGTCAGCAGCGCACCTTTGATAACCAGGTTGTGCTGGCCCACATACACAACCACGAAGGAACGGCCGTTGCCCCCCAGGAGCTGGCCGTGAACACCCTGTTCCATCACTTTCGCTGGTCGCCGCAAAAGACCCGGCGCATTTTGCACCAGCTGCAAACACGCAACCTGGTGCACATCGACGCCGACATGGTGCGGTTGACGGCACGGGGGAAAGAGCGGGTGACGACATTCCGCCAGACGCAGCTGGCGCGGGAAACGGTGATTCCGTAAGGCAGAGCTTTTCAGTGGTAGCACTCTTAGGACGCGGACCAGCGCGGATGACGCGGAAAGTTGCTTATGATCTGCGCTCGTCCGCGTTCATCCGCGTCCCATTGGCTAGAATATAGACGTTTGAAAAACCCTTATTCCATTAGAAAATTGGCGCACTCAAGCCAAACTGCATATACTGATGCATTCTGCCTGCAAAAATTCAACTCGCCAGGCAAGCATAAACAAACAACGGGCTAAGATATGACCTTGGCTCACAGCAGTCAAGGAGCATTTTTCGTGAGTTTTTCGCAATTTTCGCTTGACCCGCGCCTGGAAGCGGGTATCAAAGATATGGGCTATACCGAGCCTACCCCTATTCAAAAACAAGCCATCCCACACGTAATGGCCGAGTCGGATTTACTGGGATTGGCACAGACGGGTACGGGGAAAACGGCCGCCTTCATGTTACCCATCCTGCAGCGCCTTACCCAGGGGCCGCTGCGCCAGGTGCGGGTGCTCATCGTGGCCCCCACCCGTGAACTGGCGGAACAGATTCATCAAACGGCCGTTGATCTGGGCAAATACACCAAAATCCGCAGCACCACCGTCTATGGCGGCGTCGGCAAAAAAGCCCAGGTGGATGCGCTGCGGCGCGGCGCGGAGATTGTCGTGGCCTGCCCGGGCCGCCTGCTGGACCTGGCGGGCGAAAAGAGCATCGATCTCACCAAAGTAGAAGTGCTGGTGCTGGATGAAGCGGACCGCATGTGCGATATGGGTTTCCTGCCCGACATTCGCCGCATTTTGAAGCTGCTGCCCAGCCAGCGGCAAACCCTCTTTTTTTCTGCCACCATGCCAGAGGACATTCGTGGGCTGGCCGACAGCATTCTCAAAGCGCCTGTCACCGTGCAAATCGGGCAGATTGCCCCGGCCAAGACGGTGTCTCACGCCCTCTACCCGGTGCCCAGCGACATGAAGAAAAATTTGCTCTTCACCATGCTGGACGAGATGGCCACCGGTCGGGTGCTGGTCTTTACCCGCACCAAGCGGCGAGCGCGCTTTTTGGCACGCGATTTGGCCAAGCAAGGGTACAAGGCCGAAGAGCTGCAAGGGAATATGTCACAAAACCGGCGGCAAAATGCGATTGATGGCTTCCGCAGCGGCAAGTACGACATTTTGGTGGCCACCGACATTGCCGCCCGGGGTATCGACGTGGCCGAAATCTCGCACGTGATCAACTTCGACATGCCAGACACGGTGGACGCGTATACTCACCGGATCGGCCGTACGGGCCGGGCCGAGGAAGTGGGCGACGCCTTCACCTTTGCTACAGAAGAGGATGCCGTCATGGTGCGCGACATCGAGCGGGTGCTCAAAACCCGCCTGGAGCGGCGGCGCTGGCCGGGCTTCTCATACGGTGCGTTTGATCCAGAAAAGCAGCCAGAACGAATGCCCGAGAAACGGCCGCAGCCTAACGGCAGCAGTAAACCTAAACCGCACAGCAACTATTCCCGAAGCGCCAGCAGCAAGCGTGGCCCCACCGAACGCAGACAGTGGGGGAAACAGCCAGGAAGTGAGCGCCCGCGTTAATAAAAGGCAGAGCAGGCCCTGGCTGCGCGCTCTCAGCGCTACCGCTTTTCCAACAAGAGGGCTGAGGCATTCTCCTCTTGATGATCATTAATGAGGCGATAATCTGGAGCAAAACCTTCCAAAAGTTGCAGCCGGTCCGGTTCATGGACATGGGAAAAAATGATCCAAAATCTATCAGGAGGATCGCCCACGATTGAATCAAACGCGGCTCGTTGTTCATTTGCGCTTAGATTTCTTGTCCATTTTCCATAGAAAACGTTATCGGCATGACAAAAAGGTTCTGGATTGCCCATATAGCATTGGTTGTACCAATTCATAGGTAAGTCTGCCGGTGTGCCATTTTGTACATTTAGCTGGTAACTAAAGCCCGGTACTGCACCATAATAGACATAGGTAACATCATTGTCTTCCCGACTGGTTTGCCAATATTGAGTGACAGCTCGTAAATCTTCTGCCCTTTCGGCCGGAATCAGCAGGGAAACGGGTAGTATAAGGAGAAGCAAGAAAAGTCCTGCTAAACGGCTGCGTTTGGAAACGGCCGTAACCCCCACGGCTATCGTCAGAACAATCAACGGACTCAGCATTAAGGAATGACGGGATGGGGAGAAAAAGTAAGCGCCGGTGCGGCTGACTAAGTAGTAGGTTAGCCAGGTAACCAGGAGTAAGACAACCGGGCTGGCTGGCTTTTTAATTTGGGTGATAGCCGCCAAAATAGCCACTCCTACCGGAAGCGCTACCCACCATTGTGCAATGTTGGGCCATGGCCAGTCCATAATGCCTGGATTGCCAGCTAGGTGAAAAACGATCATTAACCAGCTTGTCTGCCATAAATTTGAAAGAGCGATGGGCTGTGTGGTCGCCCCTAAACGCCCCATTTGCTGAGGAATGATAAAAAGTAATAGGGGGAGTACCAAGATAACAACAGTGGTGCCTGTAAAAATGTGACGCCAAACCTGTTGCCATTCACGATGCCAAACATGATAAAGTAAGATAGTAGACGCAGTAGCCAAAATGACAATCGTTGCCCCATAATGGCTGTAAATATTGAGCAACGCTGTTAGGCCCCATAAACTCCACCAGAGCCATTTTCTTTGGCTAACAGCTTTGTAAAGAAAAATCAGGTTCCAGGTTGTAAGACACACGATCAGCGCGTATTGACCAACTTCTTGGGCATAGCGGACGTCGGCTGCACTCACCGCCAGAATCAAGCCCGCGATCAGGCCGACTGCTCGCCCTACCAAAGTGCGCCCCAGGTATATAACGCCAGCAATGCTCAATAGACTGGCCCAAAAAGATGGGAGGCGCAGCCAAAATTCATCGATACCCCCTCTCATCCAACCATGCAGAAGATAAGAATAAAGCGGCGGATCATGTGTTGCCTGGGCCACACTCTGAGCGATTAGAGGCCATTTCACAACCGCCATCCAATATTCAATTGATTCATCAAACCAAAGAGGGCGGTTACTAAGACCGGAAATACGCAAATGGAATGCTATGAGCAGGACGACGAAAGAGGCTAGCCACCAGATGCGGTGATCTTGTGAAAGTTCTTTTTGTTTGTTTGTGAGCAATTGAGAATGATCCTATCTGTTTATTTTTCATCTTCTCGCTTAAAAACCGTGTGCCGATCTTAGATACAATTATCCGAAAACAAGGAGCCAATTACAAACAATAGGATCGGGCACCGTTATACCCATTGACCTAACCTCCAGATATGTAAAACCAAAACCAGCGCCAGCAGCACTACATCCAGCAGCAAGGTAAGAAAATCAAGCAGGCCAAACTGGTCTGTGAAGGTGAAGAGGATGTTGGCGGCCAGCACGGCCATAATGGTGAAGCGGTACCAGCCGGCCTGCTTTTGCACCGCCCAGCTGCACCACAAAAAAGCCGCCACGTTGCCCAGCATCAAAATGGCAATGACCCAAAGGGTAACTGCTTTGCCCGGCGCACCCTCGCCAATGCGTACCATGCTCCAAATGCCAAACGTGAGCCAAACGGCCGCATTTAGCCAAAACAACCACTTGATGATCTGAATCAATCTGTCAGTGTTGGGCAGCTTCATGGGATGAGCCCTGCCTGCTGGCAAAAGTTGCGAATGAGGGTGCGGCCGGCCGGATGTTCGTCGGTGTAATACTCGGGATGAAACTGGGTGCCGATGATGGGCAGCTGGTGGTGGATGATGATTTGCAGGGGGGAAACGGCCGTTGCCCCATAATTACTAAATCCAGCCGGCACCTCTTTTAGCTCCCACGAATGCGCCTGCCGCATGATGGGTGCGTTCCCCAACTCCTCCAGCAGCGAATGTGGCCGAGTGATTTGCACCGGCCGGTAGCCCAACTCCTTTTTCATACCCGCGGCAAAGTCCGGGTTGGGGTCCGCTTCGTCGTCGGGCAGGGGGCCGATGGGGGCCACGGCCGCACCAAACGCTTCGGCCAGAGTCTCAAAGCCACCGCAAAAGCCAAAGATGGGCCAGCGCAGGCTGGTAATCACCGCATGCAGCCCGGCCACTTCGTCGTGGCTGTACTCGTCGGGGTTGGCGCTGTTGCCGGAGATGAAAACGGCCGTAACTCCCAACTGATCAAGCAGCACTGGTGTAACCTGGTTGTAGCGCACAATCAGGCATGGGTTGCCGGTCATATCCTCCAGGCGGTACTTGATGCGTACTCGCGCTGCCATTATCCGCTCGCCCCACGGTTTTGAATAAGAATCGGCACGTTCGTTATCTATTAAGATGAGCATACTATTTCACCCGGCGCCATTATACTGTATCCCCTCTTTGCGCCGTAACAACTGGCCTGCGTAGAAGGCGGACGAGGGTATATATTAGTATTTATAATTGACACGCCGTTTGTTGAAAAGTTATACTTATGCTCAACGCAACTCACCCAAACCAGTTTCAACCGATCCGGACCAATTTCCACCATCACTTTATCAGGGTAAGGTCATGGGGAGCTTCGTAAATATCCAGAGTGTGACAGGAGTGCCTCAAAGTGCGATTGACTCACAAACAGGCTGCTTATCTTATCAGCTATGGAATTGTGACCATAGGCGGGCTTGTTTTACTAGGCTGGGCATTTGACATTACCCTGCTCAAAAGTTTGCAGAGCGGCCTTACCACCATGAAAGCCAATACCGCCTTGTCTTTTGTTCTGTTGGGCCTTTCCCTGCGCTTTTGTGACCATACCAATTCTCCCTATCGCCGTTTCGCATTGGCCTTTGCCGTGGGTGCACTGCTGATCAGCCTGCTTACGCTGTTTGAATATTGGTTTGGCTGG